>NZ_CP036261.1:3000000-3283427 GCF_007741475.1 Rosistilla ulvae
ACCGTGCGCGAAGCGGATTGCTGGTCGTCGACCTGCAGACCAAGCTGCTGCCGGGGATCGAGCAGAGCGAGCAAATCGTCGCCAACACCGATCGGCTGTGCCGAGCGGCGGAATTGTTGAACGTTCCGCAAACCGCTTCGGTTCAATATCCGCAGGGGCTTGGCCCGTTGGAAGCTCGCCTGGCCGAGCGGTTCCCGACGCCCGACGAGAAGCTCGATTTCAGCGCGGCCGGCTGTGCCTCGATTGCCCAGCTTGCCGAAACGCACAATTTGACTCAATGGATCGTTGTCGGAATCGAGACCCATATCTGTGTTTTGCAAACCACGTTAGATTTGTTGGCACGGCAATTGGATGTCTTCGTCGTTGCCGATGCCGTTGGGGCCCGCGGCGATCGCGATCATCGGATCGGACTGGATCGGATGCAAGCCGAAGGGGCGACGCTGGTGACGACCGAAAGCGTCTTGTTCGAGTGGTGTCAGACCGCCGCCGATCCCAAGTTCAAACAGATCAGTGCCATCGTTCGCGAGGGCTAGCCGACCGGCTCGCAATGCGAAACCCAAAACATCTCAATCAGGATTAAAAGCAGATGCCGAAAGTGAACTCCCAAGTTGCCAACACCCTGGGCAAAGAAAAAGCCAAGGAGAAGTTGGACTACATGGCCGAACGCATGGAACGCGATTACGGCGACAAGGTGAAGAACATGCAGCGGGTCTGGGACGAAGATACGTTGACGATCTCGTTCGAAGCGATGGGCTTCAAGATCAAATCGCTGCTGTCGGTCGGCGAAGACGTTGTCGATGTCGAAAGCCAACTGCCTTTGGCGGCGATGCCGTTCAAGGGAATGGTGCAGACACGGATGGTCGACACGTTGCAAAAGATGCTCAGCTAGTTCGGTCGCCGCAGACCGGATCGGCAATCGTTTCGCGATCGGCGGGACGAATCAATTTTGGATCGAATCATACACAGATCGGGCACAGCCCAGCGAACTTGAAGCGAAGAGAATGGGAAAACACCACATCTACCAAGTCGAAGACTTAACCAAAAAGCACGGCCAAAAGGTTGTCTTGGAGAACATTTGGCTGGCGTTCTACCCCGGTGCCAAGATCGGCGTTTTGGGCCCCAACGGTGCGGGCAAAAGTACGCTGCTGAAGATCATGGCCGGCCAGGATACCGAATTCGAAGGTGTCGCGCGGCTCGCGTCGGGCTACACCGCCGGGTATCTGTCGCAAGAACCTCATCTGGATCCGACCAAAACCGTCGCTGAAAACGTGGCCGTTGCGGTTGCGGAACGCCAGGCTGTCTTGGATCGCTACACCGAGATCGGCACGCTGTTGGGCGAGATCGAAGATCCCGACCAGATGCAGAAGTTGTGCGACGAGATGGCCGACTTGCAGGACAAGATCGACGCCGGCAACCTGTGGGAACTCGAACGCCAAGTCGAGATGTCGATGCAGGTGATGAATCTTCCGCCGGGCGACGCCGACGTGACCAAGCTGTCCGGTGGTGAACGCCGCCGCGTCGCGATGTGCCAGCTGTTGATCCGCCAACCCGATCTGCTGCTATTGGACGAACCGACCAACCACTTGGACGCCGAATCGGTGCAGTGGTTGGAGGAACATCTTGCCAAATATCCCGGCACCGTCGTCGCGGTCACTCACGATCGCTACTTCTTGGACAACGTCGCTCAGTGGATTTTGGAAATCGATCGCGGCAAGGGCTTCCCATTCGAAGGCAACTACACAGCTTGGTTGCAGGCGAAAGAAAAGCGAATGGAAGGCGAAAGCCGCAAGCAACAGGCGCGGCAACGCACCTTGGCTCGCGAGCTGGAATGGATTCGGATGAGTCCCAAGGCACGGCAGTCGAAGAGCAAAGCGCGTATCGCGGCTTACGACAAGATGGTTGCCGAGGAGTTCCAGGAACGTCCAGACGAATTGGAAATCCAGATTCCGCCCGGGAAGCACTTGGGCGAATTGGTGATCGAAGCGAAGAACATCAACAAGGCCTTCGGCGACAAGGTGTTGATGAAGGACCTTTCGTTCAACCTGCCCGCCGGTGGTATCGTTGGCGTGATCGGGCCCAACGGTGTCGGTAAGACGACGTTGTTCCGGATGTTGACTGGTCAGGACACGCCCGACAGCGGCGAATTCCGCGTCGGCCCGACGGTCGATCTCGGCTACGTCGACCAGAGTCGTGATTCGTTGAACGACGACGCGACGGTCTATCAAGAGATCAGCGGCGGGCACGACACGATCGACCTGGGCGGTCGCGTTGTGAATTCGCGCAGCTATGTCACGCGGTTCAATTTCAAAGGGCCCGACCAAGAGAAGAAGGTTGGCAGGTTGTCCGGTGGTGAACGCAACCGCGTTCACTTGGCCAAACTGCTGCGTCGCGGCGTGAATGTATTGATGTTGGACGAACCGACAAACGATCTGGATGTCGATACGTTGCGTGCTTTGGAAGAAGCGATCCAGAACTTTGCGGGCTGTGTCGTCGTGACGTCGCACGATCGTTGGTTCTTGGATCGACTGGCGACGCACATCCTGGCGTTCGAAGGGGATGGATACGCGCACTGGTGCGAAGGGAACTTCGAAACCTATGAAGCGCAACGCAAGGAGCGATTTGGCGAATCCGACGACGGTCGCAAGACTCGCTACAAGAGTATCCACGCTTAGTGGACGTCGCTCTGATAGCGTTGGATCGGATTCTTGCTGGCGTTGCCGTTGTGCAACCCGATTCCGACGCTTAGCGGACGTCGCTTAAAAACTGTTGAATCTGCGAAGCGAGCATTGGTATCGATATGCCAATCGCTCGCTCGAAATCGCTCCGGCGCTCGACCGCCGGGTAGGTGATAAAGGGAAGCCGCGAGCTGTAGTGCGTTACCAGTTGTCGCAGCACATCGGGGCGACGATCGGCCAGATAAAAGGTCATCGCCCAAGCGACAGCGTATGCCGATTCGGCATCGGACGCGAACCGCTGGTCGTCCTGAACCAATTCCTCGATTGCGGCGGCCAGCGATTGCGAGTCGGGAAAACGCTGACGCAGGCTGGTCAGCATCTCTCGGTTGACGCGATCTGGTAAGCTCGGGTGGTTCGCTGGATCGTGGATCCCCGCGGCTTCGAACATCGTTCCAAAGCCCTCGATGATCCAGTGCGGTTGCTTTGCGACGCGCGAGTGGATGCCCCAGTTGAAGGCGGATTGATGAGCCGCTTCGTGGCGGATCGTCGACGAAACGCCTCCCGCCGACGCGCCGTGATCGTACAGCGCCACGCGGTTGCTGTTTTGCGAATAATATCCCAAAACGTTGGCTCCCAGCGGCCGGCCGCGATCCGATTGGGCATAGCGAAGGAAGCTCGATCGGTCGGGGAAGACGATCGCAACCATTGGGAACCTCGCCTTGCGAAGTGGTAGATTTCGCGTGCGGCAGTGCTGCAAGAACGATCGGTGCAGATCCTCCAGCAACTGCGGCCAGTGTGTCCCGCGTGTCGGGTGGACGACAAGATAGTTCGACGTCGATGTGACTTGATGCGTGCTGCCGAACTCGCGATACAGTTGGCTGCGCAGTTCAGCCGAACTGGCTGCGTCGAAGCGTCCCGCGTCGATGGTCAGTTGCGATGCATCGGCCGGATCAAAATCGAACAGTCGCCCGTCGCGTTGCAACACGACCGCTCGGTCCGGTGTCCACAACAACGACATCCCCTGCACGAATTCTCCCCCCAGGCTCATCGCTACCATCGGGTCGCGATCGGCCGCGCGCAGCTTGGGGCCGGCAAATGTTGTTACAAAGGCGAGCCCTGCAAAGATCCAAATGGTGTGATGGGGAGCTGACATATCCGTGGCAAATTTGCTGCGAGGTTTGCGCCCCAAAACGGGGAACGTGTTACGATGGAACGGTAGACGCCGGGCCGCTGCCCTTGCTTGGAAACCCTACGCCATCGAACCCCTTGGGGAACGAACGGCGGCGGCCGTGGTGGGCCGAACGCTTGAACTTACGATTCTCTCACTTAAGCCCGTGCCGATCATGACGATTAATTCGACCCGATTGTCCCCGAAGTCTTGGCTTCCGCGTTGGAATCCTGTCGGGCTGTTGTTGCTGATCGTCATCGCAAGCTGCTCGATCGCCGCGGGGCAAGAGTCGACCG
This sequence comes from Rosistilla ulvae, assembly GCF_007741475.1. Classification (NCBI taxonomy): domain Bacteria; kingdom Pseudomonadati; phylum Planctomycetota; class Planctomycetia; order Pirellulales; family Pirellulaceae; genus Rosistilla; species Rosistilla ulvae. Next base: position 3,004,140 of record NZ_CP036261.1, read on the forward strand.
ATACCGACGCCGACGATCGTCAAGCGAGAGCGGAGGTCGACCGATTGTTCTCGGGGCTCGACGGACGAACGCTCGCCGAACGCCAAGCGGCCGAGCGCGATCTGATCGATCTGGGGCCGCAGATCCTGAAATTTCTGCCGCGTGAAAACGATCTCCCCACAGCGGAGATGCGACAGCGGATGCGGCGGATTCGCAGCCAGTTGGAACAGCTGGAATCGACGACCTCGATCGATGCAACGCCTGTCACCATCCGCGACGCGCGAACGCTTGGCGACGCGCTTGGGCAGATCTCAGCGCAGACGAAGGTGCAGTTTGCCGGTGCGATCAAAGAATCGTTGCCGGTCAAGATCGACGCCGTCAAAATTCCGTTCTGGAACGCTGTCGATGAAGTCCTCGACGCGGCCGAATTGGATATCGATCGCTTTGGCGGTGTCGAGGGATCGTTGAAGTTGGTTCCGCGCAGTCCCGATCGTCCCCGCCGCAGCGATACCGCTGCCTACAGCGGAGTCTTTCGCGTCGAACCGATCAGCGTCACCGCGCGCCGCGATTTGCATAACCCGCGGCTCAGCGGACTCGATCTGTTGATCGACATCTCGTGGGAACTGCGGCTGACCCCGATCGGGCTCTCGCTGCCGCTGAAAGAGTTTGGGGCGAAGCTGGACAATGGCGATGTGCTGCAGTTGCAAGCCTCCGCCGAGACGGCTGAAGCGATGCCCAACGCGGGGATTCCGTCGACGCAAACTTTGATCCCGTTTGAATTGCCCGCCGGACGCCCCGCGAAGATCGATACGCTTTCGGGAACGATCGACGCGTTGTTGCCGGGCAAGATCAAACACTTCGATTTCGATTTGGGCGACGATAACTTTCCGCCGAGAGATGCTGGCGATGTGACGGTCACGTTGGAAAGTGTCCGCGGCAACGGATCGCTGCACGAGCTGCGGGTGAACGTGAAATTCAAACAGGCCGATCGCGCACTCGAATCGCATCGCGGCTGGGTCTTCGACAATCCAGCTTACGTGACTGCGGCGAATACCGATCAAGACGAAACGCGGGAAGATGCTGCCGCCGAACAGGCCCCACCGCCGCGAATCGAAAACTTGGGGTATGAGATCTATCGCCAAACTTCCGACGAGATCGGGATCGGATATCTGTTCGATCTCGAGGGCCAGCCGGCTCGCTTTCGCTTCCACTACGAAACGCCCGCGTCGATCGTCCGCAGCGAAGTTCGTTTCACCTTGCACGACATCCTGTTGCCATGATCCATTGCCGCGTTCGATTGTTGTCGTTGCTACTGGCTTGTCTGTGCGGGCTGACCGCGACGGGACAAAGCCAACCGGAGAGCGGTGCGATCGCCTGGATCGGTGACGATCCGGTGTTGGCTAGCGAGATCGATCTGCTGGTTCATCGCCGTGGTTTGGCGGCCACCGATCTGAATGCCAATCCCACGCTCCGCTCGGCGATCGCCAACGTTTTGGTCCGGCGGCATCTGGCCCTTGCGGCGCTGCGGGATCAGTCGGGCAAAGCGGGAGCGGCGATCATCGACGATGCGATCCAAGCGTGGCAGCAGCAGGTGTTGGCGAGTGGCAAGACGCTGGAAGAATTTGCAGCCCAACAGCAGAGCGATGTCGCAGCGCTGCAGGCCGAGGTCGCTTGGTTGAGTCTATGGAACGATTACCTGCGCGTTCGCTTGAACGATGCGAATCTGCAGCGGTTCTTCGAGACGCGGTCCTCGCTTTACGATGGGACGCAGGTCGACGTCTCGCAGATCTTCCTGAGCGATCCGGCACAGCTGGAGGCTTTGGAAAAGATCGCCGATCGGATTCGCAGCGACGAGATCACGTTTGCCGATGCGGCAGCCGAGCACTCGCAAGCCGGTAGCGCCGACGATGGTGGACGGATCGGTTGGATTGGGGCCGATGGCGACCTGCCAGCAGTGGTTGCCGAAGCGGCGCTGATGGCGGACCCTAATACGTTGCTGCCGATCGTTCGATCGGGGCTTGGGCTGCACCTGGTTTACGTCCACGTAAAGCGGAACGAAGAACGGAGCTTTGCCGATTTGACCGACCATCGGCGGCTGCGTCGCGACGCGGCTGATTTCTTGTTCGAGCATCTGGTGGATCGCGGGCAAGCGTTGCACGACGTCCGTTGGCAAGAGGGCCAATCGGAACGACCTCTAGGGCGCTGAGTCGCACGTCAGAAGGCTGTTGCGGCGCGATCTCAGGACTGGCTGACCACGCCGGGAAACGCCGCGTTGCACCACTCGTAATGCCTGGGCTGGCCGTTACACTTATTTATCGACGTAGAACCTAATCCGTTGGACGAGCGATGGTGAGAGACAACGACATGCCCAGTACGATCGTAATCTTTGGTGCCTCGGGCGACTTGACGAGTCGCAAATTGATTCCCGCGTTATTTCGCTTGTTCCAAAAGAAACGACTGCCCGAGGGGACTCGAATCGTCGGCGTTTCGCGGAGCGATTTCAGCGACGAACAATGGCGCAACCAGCTCGGCGAAACGACTGAAAAATTCTTGCCCGCCAGCTTTACTGCCGAGGATTGGAAGCAGTTCTGCCAGCATGTTTATTATCGCCCGGGCGATATCACCAAAGCCGATGATTTTGTCGCATTGGGGAAGCACCTTGACGAGTTGGAAGGTGCGGCGTGCGACCGCGTTTATTATCTGTCCACCTCGCCGCGGCTGTATGAATCGGCGATCACGCTGATGGGACAAGCTGGCTTGGCCGACGAGAGCGCAGGCAGTCGCCGGGTGATCATCGAGAAGCCGTTTGGGACCGATCTGGCATCGGCCGAAGCGCTAAACCAATCGATTCACAAATCGTTCCACGAAAACCAAATCTATCGAATCGATCACTATCTGGGCAAAGAGACCGTTCAGAATCTGTTTGCATTGCGTTTTGCGAACACGATCTTTGAACCACTTTGGAACCGCAACTACATCGACCACGTGCAGATCACCGTGGCTGAAGAGGTGGTGATTGGCCGTCGCGGGGGATACTACGATACGTCGGGCATTTTGCGCGACATGTTTCAGAATCACTTGCTGCAGTTGATGATGATCACCGCGATGGAGGCACCGGCGCGTTACGACGCCAACCTGGTCCGCGATGAAAAGGTCAAGGTGCTGCACAGCGTGCGACCGATGTCGGGGAGCGATTTCGCCTGCAACACGCTTCGCGGACAATATCAGGGCTACCTGCAAGAGGATGGCGTCCCGGCGGGCAGCCAAACGGCGACCTTCGCCGCATTGAAGCTGTACATCGACAACTGGCGTTGGAAGGGCGTGCCGTTTTATCTGCGCAGCGGCAAAGCGATGTCCTGTCGCACGACGCAGATCGTGATCCAATTCCGTTCGCCTCCCCATTTGCTGTTCCCATCGGGGAAGATGCGGACGCCCGAAGCGAATCAATTGGTGATCCAGGTCCAACCGGCCGAAGGACTGCAGATGTACTTCCAGTCCAAGGTACCCGACACCGAGATGAAGACCCGCACCAGCCACTTCGATTTCCGCTTCCAGGACGCTGGTCCCGACGGAATGCCCGACGCCTACCAACGTCTGTTGATGGATGCTGTTAACGGCGATGCGAGCTTGTTTGCACGCAGCGACGAGGTCGAATTGGCGTGGAGCATCATCGATCCGATCATCAATGCGTGGGGCAGCGCCGCCGCTCCCGACCTTCACGTCTACGAACCCGGACTGTGGGGCCCGACGGAGTCGTCCGAATGGATGCAGGGTCAAAAACGCAGCTGGTTTGATGTCTGCCCGGTGCTTTAAACCGATGCGATCGAAAACGCCCAGAAGCCGGTCGCGATGATCGGCCGCGGCAGTTTCCACAACTTAAGACGAGGATTAGGCCGATGGGGCGTTTGAATCAGTTGAGCCATCCTCTTGTGGCTCATCATTTGGCCACAATGCGGGACGAGAAGACCAGTCCCGCCGAATTCCGAGCGACGGTCAGTCGGCTTGCAATGTTGTTGGGAGTCTACGCTACCGAGGATCTGCCGACGGCGGCCACGACGGTCAGGACTCCGTTGGCCGATTGCCCTTCGCAAACGCTAGCCGTTCGCGTGGGGCTGGTTCCAATCTTGCGAGCCGGACTGGGATTGGTCGAACCGCTGCACCAATTGATTCCCGATGCAGAGGTTTGGCATTTGGGGATGTATCGCAACGAGGAGACGGCCGAGCCGGTCTCGTATTACGACAAACTGCCCAGCCGCGACGCGGTCGATGTGGCGCTGGTGTTGGACCCGATGTTGGCGACTGGCGGATCGATCCGCAGCGCCGTCGAGCGGTTGATCCGCTGGGGCGTCCCCGATATTCGCGTCTTGAGCGTGATCGCGGCCCGCCCAGGGCTGGAACGCGTGCAGGCGGAATTCCCCGACGTCTCGATCTTCGTCTGCGCCGTCGACCCATCGCTGAACGACCAGCAGTTTATCGTCCCCGGCTTGGGAGACGCCGGCGACCGGATTTTTAATACGGTCGATTGATGGCTGGGATTCGCAGCGGTTCACTTAGTCGCAAGCGGTCGCTGTACGCATAATTAAGCGACTCGCGAGTCTTCGGTCTTTGGAGTCACAGAAGACGTTGTGCGAGCAGATCGGTCCCTTGTCCAAGGGAAATTAGTCGATACTGCTCTACAGTTTTTGAAGTGTGACTACGGCGCGATAAGTCCAACCACTTTGGGCGCATCGGCGATCCAGCGAAGCTGCACGTTGCCAGGGGACATTCCCGGAAAGGCTGCAAAAATCGGTATGCCGCCCCCGGACCCGGACGTTGAAAGCTGAACGGAGTTCAGATTGATCCATCGATCGACCACGCCTGTGTTGACTGCAATCATTTGAATGTTCTGATTGAAGATGATCTTCACCGCGATATTGAAAATGCCTTGCGAGACAATCGTTCGAGAGTCTGTGATGATGTAGAAGCGGTGTTTCCAGTTCAGGTAGGCGATGAACGCAAGGAGCGACATGAAAAATGCGGAGATAAAGGTCATAACAATGCCTGGAACCATTGCACCAGAAGCTATCAACATCATGGATGTGCACAGCATAGGGATGCCGGGGACCGCGCTCGCAACGATCATGCTTAATATCTTCGCACTAACGGAAGGATTGCTCGCGTAAAGTATCGTCTCTCCATTCTGGATGTAGTCTCGAAAACGTGGCGGTATTTTACTTAAGGGGAGCGTCTGTGGGGCATGCGGCCGCGGTCGCTCCGTTTTATCACTAGACCATTCTGCATTGGTCTGAAAATGCGGTGCGGAGCCGGTAACGGGCTCGGTATCTAGATCGCTGTTAGGATTCTCACCGGCACGATCTTCGTCACTGGGGAAGGGAAACTTGTTCGCGTTCGAAAACGAACCTGCGGTGTTCGCTTCTGGAGAAAGCTGTGGAGGTTGGGGTGGGGATGGCACGAATGGCGGCGCGACATCGCTTGTTTGGGCCGTGTTATCGATTGGCGGGAATAACGATTTCAAACGCGACGCAAGCACCGGCGCGGCCATACCCGGCTTCCAGATCGTGTCGCTCGGCTGCAAACCTCCTTGGGCAGCAAGTCGCTTCAATTCGGCTCCTGCAACGGGGCCATGCTCCGTGCCGTTACGATAGTATCGCCACTCGTCTGCCATGATTGCCTTACAATGGGGGTGGGGGATTTGAAGGAAGGATGGTGCTCAGTGAAATTCAGCACGTCACGCATGTCAAGAACGAACACCGCGAATATATTGGCAGGCATCAAAATGCGGCGAGTGGCGTCCGATGCGGTGCTAGTGAGAGATAGGGGCCTGGATGGAAACGTTGCGCCGATTCCGTCGGCGCATAAAAAAACCCGACGCAAGCATCGGGCATTGGTGGTAGCAAAGGGGTGCTAGTTCGCGGTAAGATTAGCATCCGCGTTGTTGTTTGTGGTCAGTAGGTTATCGGCGCGTTGGAGCGCTTGATCCACACGTGCCAGCAGAGCACTGTCGTCATCCAAAATCGACTGTGTGCTGGTGGGATCGGCGGCGGTGAATTCCGCGAGGCAGTGTTGGCAGGCGACAGCCCGGCCGAGCAGCTCGATACCGATCTCCAACTTGCGACCGCAAGTTGGGCACGGCTGAACAAAACGATGAGTCATTTTTGGCATCTCCATTACCCAGTTCTTATCTGAGTGATTCGAACGAGATCAGCAGTGTACCCGATCGCACACCACAAAACAAGTTTTCGAACTCACAATCGACCCACCTTCGCCACGCTGCGGATGTCTTTCCCGCCTTAACGCCACGATGTGGCAACTTACCTTACCTTAGTTTTTAAGGTCGCAATACTGAGTTTACCTTCGTTAACGTTGGTAGGCAATGGATATTTCACGGTTTACGGCTCTGCCGAGTCTTAGGCCGGCTGGTTTTGGATCGCGGCGTGCGGTCTGAGCAGCACGAACTAATTTCCAAAAAATTTCTCGAATCCCACCTGGAGCATCCCAAATGGACCTCGTTATTGCAGCTAATTCTGACTTGATGGGGCGCGAAGCCGCCCAGATCGCCGCTGCGGATCTTGTCGCCGCAATTAAAAATTCGGGCCAAGCGAGACTTTTGGTCGCCACCGGCGCCTCGCAGTTCACCGTTTTGGAGCACTTGATCCAGCACGATGAGATCGATTGGTCGGTCGTCGATGGCTTCCATTTGGACGAATACGAAGGGATCTCGCCCGATCACCCCGCATCGTTCTGCAAATACTTGAAAGAGCGATTTGTCGACCGCGTCGGCCTTCGCAGCTTCCGTTTCCTGCGTGGCGATCAAGACATCGAAGCGACTGTCAGCGAAGCCGCAGCGGCGGTATCGGCGGCACCGATCGATGTCGCGATGGTTGGCATCGGCGAAAACGCTCACTTGGCGTTCAACGATCCGCCCGCCGATTTCGAAACCAACGATCCCTATCTGATCGTCGATCTCGATGAAGCTTGCCGGTTGCAACAGGTTGGCGAAGGCTGGTTCGATTCGCTCGAATCGGTTCCTAAGCGAGCGATCAGCATGTCGGTCAACCAGATCTTGAAGTCGAAGCGGATCGTTTGCAGCGTTCCCGATGAACGGAAGGCCAAGGCGGTTCAGGGATCGTTCGAAGGCGAAATCTGCCCCAAGACTCCTGCATCGATCTTGCAGCGCCATCCGCAAACGACGCTGTTGGTCGACGAACCAGCCGCTTCGCTGCTGTCGGCTGAATCGAAGGAGAAAGCGCGAAAGGTTCAGTCATGAGCGACAGCGAATCGCTACCGAAGTTCTTCGACCTGCAGGTCAACGGCTTTTTTGGTGCCGACTTCAACGACGCATCGCTCTCCGAATCGCAGCTAGATGCCGCCGTAACGCGGCTGCAGCAGGACAACGTTTCGGGGATCTTGGCGACGGTGATCACCGATTCCAACGAAGCGATGTTGGCTCGCGTGCGGCGAATCGTCGAGTTGCGGAAACTGTTGCCAGCGGCGGCGGCGATGATTCCGGGGCTGCACATCGAAGGCCCGTTCATCAGTCCGGTCACCGGATATATCGGGGCTCACCCAGCGGCTCACGCCCGGCAGTGCGAACAAGGCTTCATGGAAGAGTTGTTGGCGGCTGGCGAAGGACTGATCCGGTTGGTCACGATTGCACCGGAACAAGATCCCGGCGGCAAGCTGACGCGCTGGTTGGTCGATCAGAACGTGGTCGTCGCCGCGGGGCATTGCGATCCGAGCGTGGAGCAATTGGCCACGACGATCGATCAGGGCTTGAGCATGTTCACGCATCTTGGCAATGGTTGCCCGCAACTGATGCATCGGCACGACAACATCATCCAACGCGTGCTGTCGATGTCCGATCGGTTGGTCGTTTGCATGATCGCCGACGGGTTTCATGTTCCGTTGGTGGCGCTGCAGAACTACATCCGCTGCATCCCGCCAGAGAATCTCGTCTTCACGACCGACTGCATCGCAGCAGCCGGTTTGGGAGCGGGAGTCTATACGCTGGCCGGGCAACAGATCCGCGTCGAAGCGGGGATGCCACCAACCTCCGCCGACGGATCGCACTTCGTCGGTTCGTCAGCTCAGATGCCCGACATGTATCGCCGGCTGCGCTATGAGTTGGGGATCAGCCAGAAGCAGTTGGAGTATTCGATGTTCGAACTGCCCCGCCGAGCGACGGGCTGTGCATAGCCGCCCGCTGTGGCGATGACCATGGAGACGCGTCCGGGATGTCATGTCCCGGACGCACGTGCTGGAGTAGAGCCTTTAGGCGATCGATGCGATGTCGAGCCTTCGCCTGAAGACTCGACTCCAACGCGATGTTGAGGTCGCCTGAAGGCTCTACTCCAACGTTGCCGGGATCAGATGATGCCGGGGGCTTTGACGTCGATTCCCTTGAGCGCCATCTTGAGGGCGTCTTTGTTGGGAGCGACGGCGAAGGCGGTTGGGCGGTCGATCAATTCGTCGTCGATCAACTGCTTCAGACTCATCGTAAAGTCCTGCATGCCATCCTCGGCACCGATCCGAATCGCATCGGGCAGCTTGCTGTCGTGCCCTTCGAGGATCAATTTGGTGATCATCGGCGTGAAGGTCATGACTTCGCAGGTCGGCACACGGGAGACGCCTGGTTTGATGCTGCGGAGCAATTTCTGGGCGACGATCCCCTTCATATTAAAGGCGATCGCCGAACGGATCGCGCCGTGCAACGATTCGGGGAAGAGGTCGAGAATACGACCGATGCAGGTCGACGCACTCGCCGCGTGAATCGTTCCGAAGACCAAGTGACCGGTCTCTGCGGCGTGGATCGCCGTCATAAAGGTCTCTTCGTCGCGAAGCTCACCGACCAGGATGATGTCGGGATCTTCACGCACCGCGTGTTTCATGCCGACGCTAAAGTCGACGACGTCCTGGCCGATCTCCCGCTGGTTGATCAGACTCTTATCCTCGGTGAAGATAAACTCGATCGGATCTTCGAGCGTTAGGATGTGCTTGCGATAGATGCTGTTGATGTAGTTCAGCATCGAACCGATCGTCGTACTTTTTCCCGAACCGGTGACTCCCGCCAACAGCACCATGCCCTGTTCGTAGTGGCACAATTTTTCGATCGATTCGGGGAGGAAGAGCCCGCGAAAGTCGGGGATGAAATTGCTGATTCGCCGCGCGACAAGGCCCATGTTGCCGAGCGATTTGAGCATGTTGATACGGAATCGCCAGCGAACGCCATCGACTTCGCATTGATACGAAAAGTCGGCCCCGCCCTCCTCTTCGAAGATCATCAGATTGCGTTGATCCATCATCGGCAGCAACAGATCGACCATCTCTTCGGTGTCGATCGGGCCACGATTCAGCGGCTTCAGTTCGCCACCGACGCGGACCATCGGCGGTTGGCCGACTTTCAAGTGAAGATCGGAGCCTTCCAGCTTGACCAAGGCGCGGAAGATCTTGTCGACCGGCAGCTCTTTTTTCTCTTGCAGCAGGCTCGATTTCAACCGAGCCATCATCGCGGTGCGTTGCGCCTCGGGCGAGATCGAAGGATCGGGAGCGGGGATCGCGGGCTTTTCAGCTGTCTTTGGCTTCATCGTCGTCTGCTTTCGTCTTGAGGTCTAACAATGGGCGGCGGTCACGTCCCGATGATCTCTTTTATCGGCAGACACCCGATCCCAGTCGAACAGGAATTCCACGGTCCGCCATCACGCGTTTGGTCTCTTCAATTGTAAACTGTCCGAAGTGGAAGATGCTGGCCGCAAGAGCCGCATCGGCGCGGCCGATTTCGATTGCGTCGGCCAAGTGCTCCGGTTTCCCCGCCCCGCCGCTAGCAACCACCGGGATCGAAACCGCGTTGCTGACCGCTGCGGTGATTTCCAAGTCGTATCCGTCGCAGGTTCCGTCGGCGTCCATGCTAGTCAGTACGATCTCGCCGGCGCCGAGCCGCTGAACTTCTTGAGCCCAGGCGACAGCTTGCAGCCCTGTCGGCTTGCGGCCGCCGTTGATGAAGACTTCGAATTTTGTCTCTCCATCGACGACGACCCGCTTGGGATCGATGTTCACGACGATGCATTGGCTGCCAAATCGATCGGCTGCCGCGCGGACCAGTTCGGGATCCTTGCAGGCGGCTGAATTGATCGAGACCTTGTCGGCACCGGCGCTCAACAGCGCACGGATGTCTTCGAGGCTGCGAATTCCGCCGCCGACGGTCAAAGGCATGAAGATCTGTTCGGCCGTGCGTTGCACGACATCGATGATGATGTCCCGCTCTTCGTGGCTGGCGGTGATGTCCAGGAAGACCAATTCGTCGGCCCCTTCGCGTTCGTAACGCGCCGCGACTTCGACCGGATCGCCGGCGTCGCGAAGGTTGACAAAATTCGTCCCTTTGACGACGCGACCTAAACTGACGTCCAGACAGGGGATAACACGTTTTGCGAGCATGATGTTCTGGAGAACTCCGCTTGGTTTGGGGATACGTATCCGATCATACGCCAACCGCCATTTGCAAGCGAGACGGTGTCTGCCGGCGACCGAAGGGATCGGTCGGTGAGCTAGCCCCCGTCTGTTCAATGTGCCCTGGGGGCTGCCGTTCGCTTCGCCCGACCGACTCCACGGCACCATGGCCACGCCCGGCTGGATTGCCTTGGCAATAACTAACTTGTTCGACCGGAACGACTTTGGCGATGTCGGCGAGCCCCGTCGCTAAGCTAACAAAAACTGCCGCAGCGATTCGTCGATCGCCGCGTTGTCATTGGGTTCGTCGTCGCGATCGGCATCCCCGCTGGAGTGATTCCACGCGGGTGTCGCGTCGGGGGAACCATCCGCCGTGGCTGCGTCTTGCTGCGGAATGGCGGTCAATTCCAACAGTGCAGCGTCGGTGGCTGTCGCAGTCTGCTCGGCTTCGGGAGCGGGAACAGCGGTGCGCGAAGGGTTCGAATTTAGATAATTCAACACCTGCAACGCATCGATCGGACGAATGATGCTGTCGCCATCGACATCGAGATAGTGAGGTGGTGCCTGCCCCTCGGGGACCGTTTGAGCTCCATAGCGATTCAGGTAGTTCAGGATGATCACCGCGTCGATCGGGGCGACACTACCATCGTCGTTGACGTCGAATCGGTCCCCTGGGTTTTGCCACGCCGAAACACAATTCGACGTATAAAAATCACCTACATCGGAATCGAGGACCGAGACGGTGAAGGCGTCCGATGCGGTCAACGGCACTTCACCCGAATCGGTTACGCGAACGCCCAGCGAGATCACTCCCACGTCGTCTGATTGCGGAGTGCCATGCAAGTTGCGGGTGACGCTGTCGTAGGACAGCCAATCGGGCAATTCGCCTTGGCTGCTCGAAAGCGATACTTCAAACGTGGTGTTTGCATCGGGGTCGGAGAACAAATCGTCGCCAAAGGTGAAACAGAATCGGCGTCCGACTTGCAATTGCAAATTCGCAAAATCCTGCCTGATCGTCGGCCGTTCGTTGACATCTTGCACGACGACCTGAACCGTTTGGGTGTCGAAGAGCCCTGTTGAGTCGGTTACCAGGATCTCCAACGCAAATTCAATTTGGGAGCCTTCGAAATCGAGGGTTGTTCCCGGTCGCAGCGACAGTCTTCCGGTGGCGTCGTCGATCGTAAACACCGCCGCGCCGTCACCAGCAACGATCTCGTATCGAAGCGGATCGTTGGAGTCGGGGTCGATCGCAGCGACCGATGCGTTCAATGGTCCCGTGGGAGAGTTTTCCGGAACGGTTAAGGTTTGCGAAACGATCGTCGGAGTTTCGGGGGCGTCGTTAACGGTGATTGGAATGATCAAGTCGGAGAAGTTGGGCGGAAAGGAAGCGTCGGTTGCCCGCAATTGAATCGAGTATTCCTGGTCCGACTCGAAGTCGAGGACCGCGCCGTCGGCGACTTTCACCTGGTTGGTCAGCGGGTCGAAGACAAACTTTGTCGACCCGCCACGTTGCGTGATCGTGACCTCTTCCCCTTCGGGATCGATCGCCGACACGGAAGCCACGACGGTTCCGGCGGCTGCATTTTCAGCGATCGCCGTGGCGTCAAATTCGACCTGGGGTGGTTCGTCCACGTTTAGAACCTGGATCGTCAGCGGTGTCTCCGAGCTCAACGCTGTGGCGGGTTCACCGTCGCCGTCGGGGACCTCTACAACGCGCACGACGATCTGGTATGTCGTCTGATTTTCATAGTCCAATGTCGCGTCGTTGGCTAACCGGATCTCGCCGGTGTTACTGTCGATCTCGAACATCGATTGGCCATTGCCCGAGACGATCGTTCGGGAGAAGAGATCGTGTCCTTCGGGATCGAAAATGGCGGGTAGGGCCACGAGGCTGCCGGGTTGCGCATCCTCGCCGATGGTGATCGGCGTGTCATCCAATTGCGGCGGTTCATTCGCATCGAGCACCATGATCCGAACCTGGCCCAGTTTTGTTTGTGGCTTAAGCCCTTGGTCGGTCGCGGCGATGGTTAGCAACATTTCAGGGCTGGTTTCGAAATCGAGCACTGCCGGGTCGATCAAGGTCAGCACACCCGAATCGGGATCGATCGAAAATGCTTCTCCCCAAACGGGGTCGGCGATCGCGAATGTAAACTGTCCACTCTCTTCGCCGATCGGCGCATTGGGGGATTCGGGCTCGATGCTGTCTTCGTTCAACGCGTCTTGGTCGCTGGCCAGGACCGTGCCGAGAACGAATCCGCCGGCAGCGTCTTCGGCAACCGTGAATCGATTGTCGGCAAACGTCGGCGCGTCGTTGGCATTATTTATCGAAACGGTGATCGTGGCCTGATCCGTTTGCCGGGGCAAAAAGCTATCGGAGGCTTCGACGACCAGCGTATACTCTCGGGACAATTCGAAATCGAGCCCGCGTGGATTGCTGACCCGAATCTCCCCGCTGATTGGATCGAGGGCGAAGTATCTTCTGCCGGTGCCGTCGACCAACCGATACCGGATGCTCTGCCCAGCGTTGGGATCGGAGGCTTGCACGATTCCAACGGGCGTGACGATCGGCGAGTTTTCATCGACCTCCATGACCAGCGTGGTCGTGTCGATCACGGGAGGCTGGTTATTGGTAAACACAAAGTCGACGTCGAAGTGCTCGGTGGAATCGATCGTGACCGCTTGCGTTGCGTCGACTGGCAGAACAGGAATCGCGCCGACGCCTTCGGGAATTGTGATCTGGTAGCTGTCCGGCGTCAGGTAACCCAAGTGGTATTCGCCGGCGGCGTCGGTTATTGCGATCGCTTCCTTTTGGGTGACGACCATGCGGTCGTAGTTGACGTACCATCCATTGCCCGATTCCTCGTAGATCAGCACCGATGCGATTTCGCCGGTCGCCGATTGCAATCTCAGTTGTTGTCGTTGGCCGTTCTGCAATGACACGCTACGGGTGAAGGCAATCGATTCGCCATCGCGATTAAACGCTTCCATTCGCACGACCGCTGGCAGGGAAAAAGCATCGCCGATTGCATCGATCTGCACCGAATCGGCATCGCGATAAAAATCGACGCGCAGCACATCGTTGAACCCAAACGATGCCGCGTCGTCGCCGAACACCCGCGTACCGGTGGAAGCCAGGCCGATTGTTTCGGTTATCGATGAAACCCCACCTTTCAGAGCACCGGTCGATCGATCGGCAACACTCAGCGTGATCCCTGGAAAGAGATTTGTCATTTCGGTGCCGGCGAGAACCGAATCGGGTTCGATCACCGTCGTGATCACGTCGCGGATCCCGTTACCATTCGTGTCAGCCAGTACGGTGACACCGGGGATCGGAGCACCAGCGGAGTTGTTGGTCACCCTGCCGCGGACTCCGCCAAAGAAATTATAGGTCCCCACGTGGTCCAATTCGCGTCCGCTGAAAACGGTCGGCGTCGCCGAATCGCTGATCACGCTTCCGTTGTTCAAACGGAGTCCCTGCGTGTCGCCGAAATCGTCGTACAGTCGGGCGGCAACCCAATCCTCCGCTCCCGATCCGCTGGAGTCTCCGATCCGGGCAACGTAGTCGTAGTTGTCGCCGGTGTTTTCGTCGGTCGGGATATAGGTGGAATTGGCTTGCAGCGACTGTTGGTTGGATTGCGGGCCGAAGACGGTTTGCCCATATCCATAAAAATCATGGATCCTTCCGATCGTAACCGAATCGTGAATCGTCCATGTTGCGGCAACGCCGTCGGGATCGATCGTGCCATCGTTGTCGAGATCGATGTCATCGCCAGCGACCGGGGCAGTCGAGGATTGCAGGAAAAACGCCGTCGCGGTGAAGACGGAGAAATCACCGGCCAGATGCACCCCCGCCGGCAGCCCGCTCATCGCGGTCGAAGAACTGACCAAGGCGTTGGCCGACGCGTCGATCGAAAACGAATGACCGGCCTGCGCCACGACCAGAAATCCATTGGCGCCGTAAGATTGCCCCGAAAGATCCAGGACCGTTTCGACCCGTCCGCCCAGTGAATTACCGGTGCTCTCGACCACCGTAAAATACGTGCCTTGGGGAATCGTCGCATCGGGCTGCCCACGCAATTCGAAGAACTGTTCCGTGGTGTCCATCGAAAGCTCGCTAATCACGCCAGCCAACAGATGTCGGCGTTCCAAAGCTTCGAGCCGAAGCCCACGTTGTCGTTTGGTCCGGTGGTGCATCATGATGTTTTGTCCCTGATGTCGATTGCTGAGCCCAATTAAATTACTGGCGGGCCGGGAATCTTTTATAAGAGCAAGAAAAGTCCAGGGCCTGATATTAAGGTTTGGGATTTGCTGAGTCTACAAAGTATGGAGAAATTCCTTTCCCCAAAGGGATGTGGCTGCGGAGAGCGGCTGCAGGACGATTCCTGGGCTATCGAGTGTTTATGTTCCAACGCTTCGCTGGCACGTGTTAGCCGTTCGTCGGTTGAGCAACCCGACGCGTGAGCATGGGATTGATCCGCCCCGTACGTTCACGTGTTGGACGGAGACTCTTGCGCTCAATTCGGTGATGCGGCTAAAACGACAAGCCGTATTCGCGTGGCGGCTGCTACTTCAAAATGGAACCACGGATTCGCTCTGGGACGATTTCGGTCGTGACTCCCGGTACTCGGCGGCATCGATTAAGATGGAGTGATGAACGCATTGCAAAGCTTAACATGGTCGCTGGACGGTTGGATCATCGTCGCGGGATGTCTTTGCGCGCTTTCAGCGGCGTTGCTCGGCAATTTCCTGGTACTTCGCAAGATGAGCATGCTGGGCGACGCGATCACCCACGCGGTCCTGCCCGGCCTAGCTGCGGCGTTTCTGCTGACGGGCAATCGCAGCAGCATCGCGATGTTTGTCGGCGCGGTGATCGTCGGCGTGCTGACGGCGCTGTTCAGCGAGTGGATCCGAGGGTTTGGCAAAGTCGATGAAGGGGCGTCGATGGGAGTCGTCTTTACCTCGCTATTTGCCCTTGGTCTGGTGATGATCGTGCAAGCCGCCGATCACGTCGATCTCGATCCGGGCTGCGTGTTGTATGGCGCGATCGAATTGACGCCGTTGGATCTTGTGCGTTTCGCCGGGCTGGAAATCCCCCGCGTCGTCGCGGTGCTGAGCGTGGTGCTGTGCATCAACATCGCATTTGTGACGCTGTTCTATAAAGAGTTGAAACTCAGTTCGTTCGACGCTTCGCTGGCGACCGCGTTGGGCTTTCGAGCGACGTTGATCCATTATTCGCTGATGACGCTGGTGGCGATCACCGCGGTGGCAAGTTTTGAAAGCGTCGGCAATATCTTGGTCGTGGCAATGTTTGTTGTGCCGCCAGCGGCGGCGCTGATGTTGACCGATCGGCTGTGGATGGTGATTTTGCTGAGCAGTCTGATCGCGATCGCCTCGGGCGTGCTAGGGCATCTGTCGGCGCTGGTCGTTCCCGGTTGGTTCGGGTACCGCAGCACAAGCACCTCGGGGATGATGGCCGTTGCCACGGGGTTGCTGTTTGTTGTCGCGATGCTGTTTGGACCTCGACACGGTGTGCTGGTCAAATCGATTCGGCGGCGAATCCTCAGCTGGCGGATCTTGGCGGAAGATGTGTTGGCGGTGATGTTCCGCATGGAAGAGCACCGCGACCATGTTGTCGCGACGGGAGCCCAGTTGGGGCAACGCTTGATGGCCGGTCCGCTCTCGACTGCTGTGTTGTTGCGAATGCATCAAGGGCGTGGCAACGTGCAACCGATCGACGCCGGATATCGGTTGACCAAGCGTGGACGCACCCAGGCGCGGTGGCTTGTCCGCAGCCATCGCCTGTGGGAACAATACCTTGTCGATGAAGCGGGAGTCGACACCGACCGACTGCACGCCAAAGCGGACGCTCTGGAACATGTGACCGATGCGGAGATGGGGGACAAGTTGAATCGCGAGACCCGCGATACGCAAACCGATCCCCACGGCAGTCCGATCCCACCGCTAGAGCACTGATCGGCGCGGCTTGGATACGCGAGCCTCAGGAGCCGCGTTCCTGCATCTATGGCACGCCAACTTTCGGTTTGAAGCTGTCAGGCAGTTCATGCAATCAGCTCATCGATCACCTTGCCGCCGAATTGACTGAGCTGTTTAAAGCGTCCGGCGTGATAGTAAGTCAGTTTGTTGTCGTCCAAGCCCAGCAGGCGAAGCAGGGTGCAGTGGAAATCGCGGACGTGGTGGACGTTTTCGACAGCGGTCATGCCCAGCTCGTCGGTCGCTCCGATCGTATGTCCGGCATTGCAGCCGCCTCCAGCCATCCAGATCGTCATCGCGTTGGGATTGTGATCGCGACCGTATGCTACGCCGCCACGAACTCCGTTGTCCGGAGTGCGACCGAATTCGCCGCACCACACGATCAGTGTGCTCTCCAACAATCCACGCTGTTTCAAGTCTTGGATCAGCGCGGCGATCGGTTGATCGACGCTGCGGACTAGGTTGCCGTGAGCGCGTTCGATGTAGTCGTGGCTGTCCCAGGAACCGTTGTAGAGTTGGACGAAGCGGACTCCTTTTTCAACCATCTTTCGAGCCAGCAGGCACTTGCGGCCAAAGGCATCGGTCGCCTCGCCGCCGATGCCATAAAGGTCCAGCGTCTTCGCGTCCTCTCCCGATAGATCGATCGCATTGGGGACTTCCATCTGCATCCGGAAGGCCAGTTCATAACTTTCGATCCGAGCGTTTAGGTCATCGTGAGCGGGATGCTTCGCGGCATGGTCGGCGTTGAGCTTGTTCAAAAAATCGAGATTCGCTCGCTGCCTCGCGGCGGTCACGCCGGGCGGCGGTTGCAGGTCGAGGATCGGCGATCCCTTGGGACGCAGCGGCGTTCCCTGATAGAAAGCGGGCAGGTAGCCGTTGCTCCAATTCGCCGCGCCGCCTTGAGGATACGACACCTCGGGCAGGACCAGGAAGCCGGGCAGGTTTTGGTTTTCGCTACCCAGTCCATAAGTCACCCAAGCTCCCAGTCCCGGATCGCCGCCAAAGCGATTGCCGCAGTTCATTTGATACATCGCCGTCGGATGATTGACGCTGTCGACTTGGCATCCGCGATAGAAGCACAAGTCGTCGGCGAGCTTGGACAGGTGCGTCCAGTTGTCCGCCATGTCGGCTCCGCTTTCGCCATGTTTGCCGAAACGAAACGGACTTTCGACGTAGTAGCGTTTGCCGCTTTTCATCGCCGATTTCTGCTCTCCCCGGCGAGTGAATTCCTTCAAGTGCAACTTGCGCAGCGACGGCTTGGGGTCGAAGGTGTCGATGTGCGAAGGCCCACCCTCCATCATCAGAAAGATGCAGTTCCTAGCCTTCGCCGGAAAATGTCCAGCCTTGGGAGCAAGGGGGGAAGTGGAGGTGCCGTTGGCACGGGCATCGTCGGAAACCAGTGCAGTCGCGGCGATGCTGCCAAGCGAGGTGCCAAGTCGGAAAAGACTTTCGCGGCGATTGATTGTATGCATGGTTGAGTCCAACATATTTAGGCAATACCAGCACGAAGCGAAAACGCGTGCACACCACACGTTCAAAGCCGCGTATCAAAAATACTAGCACGAAGCGCAAGCGAGTGATTCCACTTGTTCACTCGCTTGCGCTTCGTGCTAGTATTGGTCTTCGAGTCCTTTTCTGTCCTGAGCTTCTCTCACGTATGCTATCGCGGATTCTAGATCGGCTTCGTGATTGATGTATCGGCAACTAGCACCTTCGGTCCAAAAGTGTTCACGCTTTGGATAGCTTGCTTTCAACTTACGAGTACACCAGGCTTTCAGTTGATCACGAACGGTTTCTGGTGGATATCCACTTGCGGTCGCAATCACATGGACATGATTCGATCGCGCACTGACTTCATGCAGCAACCAGTTCCGGATTTTGCAATGCTCCTCCACCGTCGCTTCAACGACCTGGCGGTTATCAACCGTTAACAGGAACTCAGGTTCTTTCATCTGAGACTTGGCAAACTTTTGCAGTGGTTCGCAAGGAGGCCTCGCTCCTCCTTTTCCCCATTGATGCCAACCACGCTCGTCTCCGGGAAGCCAAGTCCCATAACATGTCCACGTGACAAAATATGCGAGGGGCTCTTCGGTGTTGAATGGGCGATCGGACATCAACCTGCGCTCCGGCGAACAGCGATCGCGACATTCACGACGCAGGATTCAATGTAACGGTTGAGTCCAACATCTCCAAAAATACCAGCACGACGCGCAAGCGAGTGGTCATCCCCCAATAAACGCACGACCGCAAGCGGGGGGCGTTCGTTCGTAGGCTAATTCATTCATTCACTCGCTTGCGCTTCGTGCTAGTATTGGTGCTTGGCGACCATCAGTACACGTATACAAATTCGTTGCTATTCATCAGCACTAAACAAACATCCGCCAAGGCTCGGGCTTTTTGATCCATTTCGCTCGGTTGGATATCGGGTTGGAAGTCGTCGAGAGCGTGTCTTGTTTCGGTGAAACGGAATCGCTCGCCAGTGTTCTCCTCAACCGCTTCGCGGATGACTTCACGAGCTGGCGGGTCGACCGGATCCGCTGTCGCTGGCAGCATCGACCAGATCCGCTGCCAATGCGTCACGGATCGCTCGATCTCTTCCGCCGTCGCTTCGCGGCTAAACAATCGTTGATAAATCATGCCGATCGCTTCGGTCGGATCGGAGGTGTTTTGTATCGCTTCGCTTGCCAATGCCCTCGCCCGGGCGTGGGTGTTGCGGCTGTTAAACATTGCAAACACCTGCGGCGTGACTGTCGATGTGTCGCGGCGTTCGCAGGAGAAGTCGGGGGATGGCGCGTTGAAGACTTCGAGCCCCGGAGTGACTAAGCCGCGGAGTTTCAAGACGTAGATCGAGCGGCGGTTGCGTTGCTGTGGCTTGGGATTCGGTGTCCACGCCGCAGCAAACGTTCCCATCACCTGACGCGGTTGCAACGCAACTTCCGCATTGATGATCGGTCGGCAGGGAATGCCACCCACCGCGGGATTTAATTCGCCGCTGACACTCAGCATCGAATCGCGAAGCTCTTCGGCACTCAAACGCCGCGGCAGGAAGACTGCGTACGCGTACGACGCGCGGGCCATCGCGTCGCGATCAAGCGTTTGGGGCTCTTGTGTTTCATCCGCTTCCGCGGGGTGCGGGTATCGAGTCGACCGACAATAGGTGTCGGAGTTCATGATCGTGCGGTGCAGGTGCTTGATCGACCAACCGCTGGCAACCAGTTCACCAGCTAACCAATCGAGCAACTCGGGATGCGTGGGGCGTTTGCCAGTCGAGCCGAAGTTATTGGGATTTCTCGCGATCGCGCGACCAAAGTGCCATTGCCAGATCCGGTTCGCGATCACGCGCGTGGTGAGCGGATTTTTGGGATCGGCGATCCAATTGGCGAGCACTGTTCGGCGACCATCAATCGTTCCGGGGATCTCCGCCGAAACCTGGTCCGCGATCACACTCAACACTCCCGCAGCGACAGGTTCGCCCGCGTCAAACGGGTCGCCGCCGGTATGGATCACCGATTTTTCGAGCTCACCGCGAGTGCGATCATTGGGCATTCGAAGCGGTTGGGAGACGGATGTCATCGACGGCGTGTGGCCGTTGTAGACCGAATGCGCAAAAGGTTGGTAGCGATCGAATTCCCATTGCAGTCGTTGCATGCCTTTGCGAGAGACGCGTTCGAGCCCAAATTGTTGCGGAGTGAATCCGACGCGGACCGGTGGTATCTCCTGTGGATCGACTCCCGCAGAGATCAGAGCACCACGAGCGGCAGCAAAAATCCCCCGCCCCGAACGTTTCTGTTTTGCCTTGGCAACCGCATCGTTCCATCGCTGCTTGATGGTCGCCTTTCGCTCCGCGAAAGTGTGTTCAGCTTGAGTCGTCGTTTGCTCCGCAGTCGGGCGTTGATCATCGGAACGCTCTTTCGCGGAGCGAAAGACGCCCATGTCGGCGTACCATTTTTCTGCGTTCTCCAGCAGGACTTCATCTAACTGCTGCTGCGTTTGGGCGTAGCTGTTCCGCTGCTGTTCGAGATACGTCTTCTCATCAAAACCGCTGGTGTTCTCATCCCGCAGAAAACGGGCAGGTCGTTCCGCCAATTGCGTCGTCGCGAAAACGGCTTGGATGCTGTAATAATCGCGAGTAGGGATCGGATCGAATTTGTGATCGTGACAACGACAGCATTGCAGCGATTGGCCGAGAAACGTTTCGCCCACGCTGTTGGTCACGTCGTCCAGGAATCGCATTCGGGCTACCTTGGCGACTTCCATGCCTGTCAATTCCCAAGGGCCCATGCGAAGGAACCCCACGGCGATGATGCCTTCAGGATCGTCGGGATCGATCTCGTCCCCCGCGATCTGCTCGCGGACAAATTGGTCGTAAGGTTTGTCGTCGTTAAACGACCGAATGACATAGTCGCGGTATCGCCAGGCGTTGCCCCGCTGGTAATCGTTAGCGAAGCCGGAGGAGTCGGCGTAGCGAGTCACGTCGAGCCAATGTTGGGCCATCCGTTCGCCGTAATGAGGTGAAGCGAGCAAGCGATCGACGAGCGATCGAAAGGCGGTTTTGTCATCCGCTGGGTCGCTGAGGAAGCTAGCGATCTCGCCGGGCGTCGGTGGCAATCCGGTCAGATCGAAGGTTGCGCGGCGGATCAGCGTCCGGCGGTCCGCTCGCGGTGCGACGGCGATCCCGTCGGGCATTGCATCGTCGATAAAGTGATCGACATCGCCCCGTTTCGCTCCGCCAGAGTGCGCAGCGTTTGCCGCACTTTCGTGGAGCGAAAGGCGACCTTTGACCGGTTGATACGCCCACAGGCCCGCCGGGTCGTAGCGCCGGTTGGTCCAGTTGCTATCGAGACCGCCGGAGGTGTTGACCTTCACGCCATCTTCGGACGACCAGGCGTCGGCGTATTCCGTTTCGATCGCGAGCGTCCGTTCATCCGCTGGCCAGTGGGCTCCCGTTTCAATCCAACGCCCGAGCCACCGGAGTTGTTCATCGCTGAGGGCTTCGCTTTCTTTCGGTGGCATCGCTGAGAAAGCGTCTTCGCCTCGTGCCGCCGCCAGATAGATCGAACTCGCGTTGGGCTGTCCCGGTACGATGCCAGCTTCGCCGCTGTCTCCGCCGGCAAGCAATGGAGCGATCGCGCGGAAGTCGATTCCGCCTTCGATCGCTTCGGGATCCTGGCCGTGACAGCCGAGGCACTTCTCACGGAACATCGGTGCGATCCGGCGGACGAAGAGGACTTCGCTTTCGCCGGATAGTTCTTTGTTTGGTTTGTCTGCGGCGCTTGCCGGTGCGATACCGCTGGTGAGGAGGATTGCCAGGAGGGCCAACGTGTGGATTGTTCGAATGATCGATCGGTGGGGACGCACTTTCGCGGAGCGAAAGGCGACCATTGCCGCAACGACGCCTGTTTGCCGTGTGCTGGAATCGGGTTCTGTTCGTCCGTACATATTCTTTCCCGCACAGGCAGCTTGGTTGGACAAGAAAATCGCCAGAGGCTTGAATTATGGTCGATTCTGCATACCCCTGCCATACAATCGGGTCGCCGCCCCCATGGTCGCCTTTCGCTCCGCGAAAGTGCGGTCCGGATGCACGCTCTTTCGCGGAGCGAAAGGCGACCATCGAACTACCTTCCCAACGTACGGATAAATACGATGATCAATCGGGTAACAATTTGGGCATCCAGCATCGCGATCATGCTGGTAGTGACTGGCGACGTCGTTCAAGCGGCAGACGACAGGAAGCCCAATATCGTCTTCATCATGGCAGACGATTTGGGCTGGGCGGACGTCGGCTACAACGGCGCGGAGTTCTACGAAACGCCCAACATCGACGCGCTCTGTCGGTCGGGGATGGAGTTCACCGATGCGTATCCCGGTGCTGCGAATTGCATGCCCTCGCGGTCCTGCATCATGAGCGGAATGTATACGCCGCGGACGAAGATGTGGACTCCCGGAATGGTCTCCAAGGGAGAGCAGCGTTACATGCGGTTGCTGGTTCCCAGCCGGCAGAACAACAAAGGGGACGGCAAAATCCCGACTGTCGGTAGCTTGGATCCCGAGGTCTTTTCGCTGGCCCGCTTGCTGAAACAAGTCGACTACAAAACGTTGCACCTGGGCAAATGGCACCTCGGTTCGGGCAGCGGACTCGGCTTCGACAGGAACGATGTCGACGGTCGAGGCGCCGACTTGAAGAAGGATCATAAATTCTACGGCAACAAAAATGTCGCTCAGTGGCTGACCGATGCGGCTGTCGATTACATCGCCAAAAACAAAGACGATCCGTTTTTTATCTATCTGAACCACTTCGACGTTCACACTCCGATCAATGCTCGCGCCGCCGTGGTCGACAAATACAAGAGGAAGCTGGCATCTAAAAAGTGGAGCCGGAACTGGAACCCCGTTTACGCTGCGATGATCGAAGCTGTCGATACATCGGTTGGCCGGCTGCGGCAGGCGATCCAAGAGAACGGGATCGAGCAGGAGACGCTGGTGATCTTTACGTCCGACAACGGCGGGTATGGCAGAGCGACCTGGAACACGCCGCTGAAAGGTTCCAAAGGTGGCTTCTACGAAGGCGGTATTCGCACGCCGCTTGTCATGAGTTGGCACGGGAAGATCAAGCCGGGAACCGTCTGCGATACGCCGGTGACGGGCGTCGATTACATGCCGACGTTTGCCGAATTGACTGGGGCGCCGCTGGCGACCGATCAGCCGCTGGACGGCGTCTCGATCGTTCCGCTGATGATGGGCAATGCGATCGCTCGGCGCGCGATCTATTGGCACTACCCGCTGTATCTCAACGGAGAAGTGCAGGTGAAGCCGATCTACGGGACCGACCGGATGTATTGGCGAGGGACGCCCTGCAGCGTCATCCGGATGGGTGATTGGAAGCTGATGGAGTTCTTTGAGACCGGATCGATCGAGCTCTATAACCTGCGGGATGATTTGGGAGAAAGCAGTGATCTCGCCGACCAACATCCGGAAAAGGCGGCCGAGTTATTGAAGGTGCTCAAGAAATGGCAGGTCGAAACGGACGCCGATATCCCCCGGACGCTCAATCCCGATTTCGATCCCGATTATGCGCCAGCGGGGAAGAAGGGAGCACGGTGAGCGCGGGGCGATGGAGGCGTATCGATGGGGATGGGAGGAGATCACTCGCTTGCGCTTCGTGCTGGTATGGTAGAAGTGTCGCCGTGGGATCACTCGCTTGCGCTTCGTGCTGGTATGGTTGGAGTGACGCAGTGAGGTCACTCGCTTGCGCTTCGTGCTGGTATGGGGGCGTTTAACTCCAGTTGAGGAAGCGGGTTAGCAGTGCGATACCCGGTTCGGTCAAGAAGCTCTCGGGGTGGAACTGCCAGCCTTCGAGCTGGAATTTCTTGTGTCGCACGCCCATGATCTGCCGCGTTCCGCCGGTGTCGGTCCAGGCGGAAACGATCAGATCCTCGGGAAGCGAAGCGGGTTCGATCACTAGGCTGTGATACCGCGTCGCGACAAACGGCATCTCGATTCCTTCGAACAATCCGCCGTTGTCGTGGTAGATCTGGTCGGTCTTGCCGTGCATCAGTTCGGGGGCGCGGATGATCTTGCCTCCCAAAGCTTGGCCGATCGACTGATGCCCCAGACAGACGCCTAACAAAGGGATCCGCCCGGCGAAGTGTTTGACGACATCGACGCTGATCCCCGCCTCGCTGGGAGTGCAGGGGCCCGGCGAGATCAGGATTCGCGAGGGCTTCAGTTGTTCCAGCTCTTCGATCGAAATCTGGTCGTTGCGACGAACCTGCACATCGATCTGCGGCTGGATTTCGCCCAACCGCTGGACCAAGTTGTAGGTGAACGAATCATAGTTATCGATGACAACGACCATAGTGCTTTCTTCGTGCTTCGAACCGGCGACCAGCTTGCGTCGCGTAAATTTTTTCCGCCAGCGATCAGCTGTCCGGCGGTCAGTGGACGTTAACCGACCAACGCCAAGCTGGAATTGCAATACCACTAAGCTGCAAAAAATCAAAACCAGCGAACTTGCCTAAACGGTCTTTGGCAATCTTTCCTTGGGACCGTATAATTTCATTCGGGTTCGCCAGATTCGTTGCAGCCATCGCTCGATGGCCGATCGGTTTGCGAACCAGTCTTTTACAAATCTACAACAAGTTTGAGAAGATGTAACGTGTTATCCGTCCGCCCCAAGATCGCTGAGCTTAAATTTCAGGTATTCGGACGATCGCTACATCCCGAGCTGTTCGAGTTTCATCGGTCGCGTCGGATCCAACGCGATGCGTTTCATGCGGAGATCTCGATCACCAACTCCGGACATGTGGTTACCTGGCGCGGCAACGGGATCACGATCTCCGAAGTCGCAGCGTCGTCGCAGCAGTTGCTGCCGACCCGCCGCCGGTTGATGGAATACCCGCTTCGCGGTTCGCGAACCGACCGCGCCGAATGTCGATCGGGCGTCACCTATTCCACGCGGTTTACACTCGAACCGGTCGCTACCGATCTGTTTTGGACGATTCAAAAGCAATTGACCGCCGACGCCACCGAGGGCTTGCTGCATCGCTTCGATTCCAACGGACGAATCGCGATGGGAGCGGTCAGCTACATCAACATCGAGACCCGTGCGCGATCGATGATGATCCAAGCCATCCATACCTTTCCCGAGGATCAAGCGATCGTCAAAGTCGAATCGACCTTTGCGATCGACGGCTGAGCCCAGACCTTTAAAGGCTGTTTCGACGCTCCATTCTCGGTGATGGTCGGCGCCGAATGGATGGGGCCGCTCGCTGGGGACGGCTCCGAGCTAACCGCCAGCACGTCACCGCGAACGTTTGCTGCGGCGAATCCTAGGAGCCTGTGTTGTAGCCCTGCCGGGATCTTGTAGCCCGTTAGCTCGACTGCTGTCGGCAAAGCCGAGGCGTGGTGCAGTATCGCAAGCGGCGGCGTGGCCAAAAAATATCGCGGGGCGGCGTGGGCTTCCTGTCTCCTGCCGTCGACAATCGGGAGAGCAAGGGTCCGTTAGCTGGCTGCTGGGGAATCCTCTCCTCCGTTGTGGTGATCACTGCAGGGCCTTGCAGAGGGGGCTGCGTCGATCTGCTCGGGAAACTGGCAATGTGGCGTTGTCATCCGCTATCGACTGTGCAATAGTTTCTCAGGATCTCGTTGTTCGGATGCCAATTCTTGGCAAAGAGAACAGGGACAGATGAGGCAGAGATTCCTTTCTGACCCGGCGTTACAGTCGCGACGAAGTTCCGTTATGATACGCGCGTTGTTGCCTCCGGTAAGCGAAGCTCAAAGTTGAATCGATCGGCTGTGAGTTTTCTTTAGCCAACGGCTTGTGAAATTTTTCACAATAGGTTCCCGTCAACATTATTTAGGCGGTTCGCTCCCACGACGAATCGGTGACCGAGAATGACCACTATCACCAAAGGCTTGAACTTACCGATCTCCGGCGAGCCGCAGCAGCTTGTCGAATCGTCCCACGCGGTAACTCGCGTCGCGCTGTTGGGCGACGACTACATCGGTATGAAGCCGACTATGCTTGTGAACGTCGGCGACAAGGTAAAGTTGGGCCAGGCTGTATTTTCCGACAAGAAGACCGCTGGTGTCACCTACACCGCTCCCGCTGCGGGAACGGTTGTTGAGATCAACCGCGGAGCAAAGCGTCGCTTTGAATCGCTGGTGATCGAAATCGAAGGTGACGACAGCGAAACCTTCGACACGCCGAGCGATCTGAGTGTCGCCAGTGGCGAAGCGATCACCGAGGTTCTGACCGCTAGCGGTCTGTGGTCGGCGTTCCGCACGCGTCCCTTTGGCAAGGTGCCTGCCCCGGGCAGCCAACCGCATTCGATCTTTGTTCAAGCGATCGACACGCATCCCTTGGCCGCCGATCCTTCGGTTGTCATGCGTGGCAAGGCGGAGCAATTTGCGATCGGGCTCAACGCGATCAAAAAGCTGACCTCCGGCAAGACATTTGTTTGCAAGAACCCAGACGCCGAGATCCCCGGTGCCAACGTCGATGGCGTGACACTCAGCGATTTCAGCGGTCCCCATCCCGCCGGTCTGCCTGGTACCCATATCCATTTCTTGGATCCCGTCGGTCCGACCAAGACCGTTTGGTACATCGGTTATCAGGACGTGATCGCGATTGGCCACTTGTTCGAAACCGGCAAGCTGGATCCGACACGAATCATCTCGTTGGCCGGCCCCTGCGTTTCCAAGCCTCGCTTGATCGAAACACGTCTGGGTGCTGATCTGACACAACTGACCGCGGGCGAACTCGAAGGGGACAATTTGCGAATCGTTTCGGGGTCGGTCTTGGGTGGTCGCACCACAACCGATCCTTGTATGTTCTTGGGCCGCTACCACACCCAGGTCAGCGTGCTGAAGGAAGGAAACGAACGCGAGTTCTTGGGCTGGCAAAAGCCCGGCTTTGAAAAGTTCTCGATCACGCGAGTGTTCGCTTCGGCTCTTACCCCCGGCAAGCGATTTGCGATGAACACTGGTACCCACGGCAGCGAGCGGGCGATGGTCCCGATCGGGTCGTACGAACGGGTGATGCCGTTGGACATCCTGCCAACTCAGTTGTTGCGATCGTTGATCGTTCGCGACACCGAAGAGGCGCAGCAGTTGGGCGCTTTGGAACTCGAAGAAGAAGATCTGGCACTTTGCACGTTTGTCTGCCCAGGCAAATACGAATTTGGTGAGATCTTGCGAGAGAATCTGACCACGATCGAAATCGAAGGCTGATCCAGTCGGCCGCCGCCGAGCCCGGCTGGCGCAAGACACAATGACACGAAAGCCCAGCCCCAATCGGTTGCCGCTTTCGAAATATTATTCGCGGCTAGCGTCACGTCGCTTTATCACTCACCACTAACGTAGCCCCTTATATCATGAAAGCGCTGCGAGAATTTCTCGACCAGAAGGTCGAGCCTTGGTTCAAAAAAGGCTCACCGCTGGCAATGCTCCATCCGATGTACGAAGCGCCCGATACGTTTCTGTACACTCCGGGACACGTTGCCAAAGGTTCCACTCACGTCCGCGACAACATCGACCTGAAACGGATGATGATCATGGTCGTGGTCGCTTTGATTCCCTGCACGCTGTTTGCGATGTGGAACACCGGCTACCAAGCCAACTTGGCGATGGCCAAGATGGAATCGGCGGGCTACGAAATCCTGACCCCTGCGGAATACGAACTGGTTCCCAAGACCGAGATTCCGCTCCGCAAGCTGGCCAAGACCGACTGGCACTACACGATCCAATCTGCGATTGGTTTAGGACGCGATCCGGGCAGCTTCGTCGACAACTTTGTCTTCGGTGCGTTGCACTTCCTGCCGATCTACATCGTCTGCATGTTTGTTGGTGGTCACATCGAAGCTCTGTTCTGTGTCGTTCGCGGCCATGAAATCAACGAGGGCTTTCTGGTTACCGGCTTGCTGTTTCCGCTGACGCTACCGCCCACGATTCCGCTGTGGCAGGTCGCCATTGGGATCGCGTTTGGCGTGATCGTCGGTAAAGAGGTCTTCGGCGGTACCGGACGCAACTTCCTCAACCCCGCTCTGACCGCCCGTGCGTTTCTGTACTTTGCTTACGCTGGTGAGATCAGCGGCGACAAGGTTTGGACCGCAGTCGACGGCTTCAGCGGTGCAACCAGCCTGGGTGCGATGGCATCGGCGGTTCCCGGAGCTGGCATGGCTCCTGTGACTGGCGAATTCGACGCAGCGGGTGAATTGGTTGCCGGCGGAATCGCGACCTCATGGGGAACGCAAACGCTCACCTGGTGGGACTGTTTCCTGGGAACGATCCAAGGTTCGATGGGCGAGACAAGCGCTTTGGCGTGCTTGATCGGAGCAGCGATTCTGATCGCCGCGGGCATCGGATCGTGGCGGATCATGGCTGGTACCGTGGTCGGTGCGGTTGCGACCGCAGCGTTGATGAACGCGATCGGCAGCGACAAGTACGCGATGTTCGAGATGCCGCCGATGTGGCACTTGGTTGTCGGCGGATTCGCTTTTGGTGCGGTCTTCATGGCGACCGACCCGGTCTCCGCAGCGATGACCAACACCGGACGCTGGATCTACGGCGTGCTGATCGGATTCATGACGATCCTGGTTCGTGTTGTAAACCCCGCTTATCCAGAAGGCATCATGCTGGCGATCCTGTTCGCCAACGTGTTCGCTCCACTGATCGATTATTACGTTGCTCAAGCCAACATCAAACGGAGGGTCGCTCGTTATGCCACCTCGTGATTCAATGACCAATACGGTTTTGGTCGCCCTGGTCCTGTGTCTGGTTTGCTCCAGCTTGGTCAGCGTCGCCGCCGTCAAGCTGAAACCACTGCAAGAGATCAACAAAGCGCTCGACGTCCAGAAGAACATTCTCGACGCGACCGGGATGGCGATGGAGCAGTTGGGGATTCCAGCGAACCAATTGACCAAGACTCAAGTTGAAACGATGTTCGAACAGATCGAGACCAAATTGGTCGATCTCGAAACGGGCGACTATGTCGATGCAAGCCCCGAGGAGGTCAGTTCATTTGATCCCCGCAAAGCGGCTCGCGATAAAGATGAAAGCACCGCCATCGGCGATACCGCTTATCCAATCGGACTCGGACGCCGGGAAACGGTCTCCAAGGTCTACTTGGTGAAAACGGCCGATGGTGAGTTGTCGCAAGTTGTGTTGCCGGTCTACGGCAACGGACTTTGGTCGACGCTGTACGGTTTCCTCGCCTTGGACAAGAACCTAGAGACCGTCAAAGGCATCACGTTCTACGAACATGGTGAAACGCCGGGCTTGGGAGGTGAAGTCGACAATCCCGCTTGGAAGGCCGAATGGGAAGGTTTGACAATTTACAACGATGAAGGCCAGCCGGAGTTGGGTGTTAGCAAGGGCCCCGCGCCGCTTGACGACAACTACCTGGTCGACGGCCTCAGTGGTGCGACGATCACCTGTCGTGGTGTCACGAATCTGGTTCGTTACTGGGTCAGTGAAGACGGTTTCAAACCGTATCTCGCGAAACTCAAAACGGAACTTCCAAAATCGGGAGGGAAGTCATAGATGGCTGCTATAAAATCAAAAGACGTTTTGCTGGGACCGATCTTCCACAATAACCCGATCGCCCTGCAAATCCTTGGCATCTGTTCCGCCCTGGCGGTTACCAACAAGATGAGCACCGCGTTTGTGATGTGCTTGGCGGTAACCTGCGTGGTGGCGGCCAGTAACGCCGCGGTCAGTTCGATCCGAACCTACATTCCCAGCAACATCCGGATCATCGTGCAGATGACCGTGATTGCATCGCTGGTGATTCTGGTCGATCAATTGCTGAAGGCTTACCTGTACGACATCAGTAAACAATTGTCGGTCTTCGTCGGTCTGATCATCACGAACTGTATCGTGATGGGACGCGCTGAAGGCTTTGCAATGAAAAATAGCGTCGGGATGAGCTTCCTTGACGGCATCGGCAACGGTCTCGGTTACAGCATGGTGCTGATGGTCGTTGCGTTTTTCCGAGAACTACTGGGCAACGGATCGCTGTTCGGATACCAGGTGATGGAATTGACTCGCAACGGTGGTTGGTACAACCCCAACAACTTGATGTTGTTGCCACCGAGTGCTTTTTTCCTGATCGGTTTCCTGATCTGGGCGATTCGCGTCGCACGGCCCGAACAAGTCGAGGAGGCTTAACGTGAACGAATCATTGATGACTATCTTTATGAAGGCTGTCTTCATCGAGAACTTGGCGCTAGCCTTTTTCTTGGGAATGTGCACCTTCTTGGCGATCTCCAAAAATGTGAAGACCGCCGTCGGCCTTGGCTTGGCTGTGATCGTGATCCAATCGATCACGGTTCCCGCGAACAATTTGATCTACACCTACCTGTTGAAAGAGGGTGCGTTGGCACGCTTTCTGGGCAGCGAATATGCAACGCTGAACTTGGAATTCCTGGGCTTTATCAGCTATATCGGCGTGATCGCCGCGATGGTCCAGATTCTCGAGATGGTGTTGGATCGCTTCTTTCCACCGCTATACAACGCGTTGGGAATCTTCCTGCCGTTGATCACCGTGAACTGCGCCATCTTGGGTGGTAGTTTGTTCATGGTCCAACGCGAATACGATTTCGCACAGAGCGTTACCTACGGTTTCGGCTCGGGCGTTGGATGGGCGTTGGCGATCGCCGCCCTTGCGGGAATTCGCGAGAAGATGAAGTACTCGGATGTCCCACCGGGACTTCGTGGCTTGGGAATCACTTTTATCACCGTCGGTTTGATGGCGATGGCTTTCATGGCCTTCGGCGGCATCTAAACATCTGCTGCGACGCGTCAGGCGTCGCGGTAGCGTTTAACTTTTTCAAATTTATGCATTCTGGAAACACTGGTAACGAGTAATTTCCCTATGACCATTTTCTTCGGCGTATTGATGTTCACCGGGGTCATCTTCCTGCTGGTTGGCGTGATTCTGGGTGCAAAAAAGATCTTGGTCCCCTCGGGCGACGTCAAGATCAACATCAACGAACAAAAAGATATCAGCGTCCCCGCCGGGGGCAAATTGCTGGGCGCGTTGGCCGACGCGGGCATCTTCGTTTCCAGCGCCTGCGGTGGCGGTGGTACCTGTGCACAGTGCAAGGTGAAGGTTCTCGACGGTGGTGGAGAGATTCTCGACACCGAACGCAACCATATCTCCAAGAAAGAAGCTGCCTGTGGCGAGCGTCTGTCGTGTCAAGTTGCTGTTAAGCAAGACATGAAAGTCGAAGTGCCACACGAAGCCTTCGAGACTAAGAAGTGGGAGTGCACCGTTCGCAGCAATAACAACGTCGCGACCTTCATCAAAGAATTGGTGTTGGAATTGCCCGAAGGGGAAGACGTTGCGTTTAAGGCGGGCGGTTACATCCAGATCGAATGTCCACCGCACACGGTCCACTACAAGGACTTTGATATCGAATCGAAGTTCCACGAGGACTGGGACAAGTTCAACATTTGGCGTTACACATCGGTTGTCGACGAAGAAGTCGTTCGCGCTTATTCGATGGCAAACTATCCCGGCGAAAAAGGGATCATCATGCTGAACGTGCGCGTCGCGTCGCCGCCGCCACGTGCTCCTGAAGACACCCCTCCGGGCAAGATGTCCAGCTACATCTTCGGTCTCAAGCCGGGCGACAAGGTGACGATCAGCGGTCCTTATGGTGAGTTCTTCATCAAGGATACCGATTCGGAAATGGTCTACATCGGTGGTGGTGCTGGTATGGCTCCGCTGCGTAGTCACTTGTTCGAGTTGTTCCGCAACTTGAAGACCGGCCGCAAAGTTAGCTACTGGTACGGTGGACGAAGTCATCGCGAATTGTTCTACGTCGATCATTTCCGCAAGATCGAAGAAGAGTTCCCGAACTTCAAGTTCAACATCGCGCTCAGCGAACCGTTGCCTGAAGACAACTGGACTGGATACCGCGGCTTCATCCACCAAGTCCTCTACAACGAATACTTGAAGGATCATCCGGCTCCCGAAGACATCGAGTACTACATCTGTGGTCCGCCCATGATGAACGCAGCTGTCTTCAATCTGTTGGATGACCTGGGCGTCGAAAAAGAAAACGTCGCATACGACGATTTCGGCGGCTAAGGGCCGGCGGACGGCAATACTGCAAACCGGTTTCGCATTCGGCGACGCCGGTCGCAATCAAAGCTTTATGACAGGACCTCGAATCGAATTCGAGGTCCTGTTTTTTTATGGATGGACCTATCGAGAGTTGTCGCGCGGCGATTCTCGGGAAGTTTGCATGGTCGCGTGAAGAGCGATTGCCGGCCAGGCGATTCCGCATCGCGAATGCAAGTCGCATGCAGGAGGGGCTTGATCAGCTAGAGCATCCGAGGGTGAAGAGGCGACTCGGAGAGGCGCAAGCCTCGGTGGTTGGGGATTGAAGAGCGTCGGCAGCTTAGCGGCCGCTGTAGCTGGCGATGTCGGGACCTTCGCCGAACAGAACGCTATCGATTTCGCGGTCGGTGGTGATCGGATCGGCAAGCTCACGCCAGGAATTGACTCCCGGTTCGTTGAGCGACCATCGCAATCGCACCGCGCGGTCTCCGACCCAGGCGGGGAATTCGACAGCCGAATCGTCTCCTTCGACGATCTCCGCACCGATCGCTGTCAGTTCGCTGATGAACGCGCGAATCTGGCGACGATCTTCGTCGAGCGAGCGCCGCATCGCTTCGAGTTCTTCGTGGTAAGGCCCCGAGGAGGCATCGGGACGCGACATCAGGACTTCATCGACTCGCGACTGCCGCAATTTGACAGCTTCGCGCAGTTCTTTGATGTCCGACACGATCGCACTGACCAGCGGCAGGGTCTTGTCGGCCTTGGCGGGCGTGAACCAGCGAGTTGCAGCAGCGGTGGTGGTCATGGCAGTTACGATTTCTTGGATGGGGGCCGAGCTTAAAAATCGTGGAGAGCCCTGTGGTTTCCCAACGACTCCATTACCTATTATGTAAGACTAATTCGCAAGCCCCATTGGTTCCCAAGGAATCAAAGAGTTTTTCGATTAGCCGGTCAGAAACAACATGAAAAGTTACGGATGTTCGTTTGGTTCGGCAAGTGATGCCGGCCGGAACGGTCCGTCGATATCGCGGTGGTACCAGGGAATTGTTCGTCTCTTGGAACCTGCGGTCAACCAATCCCCTGCTACCATCCATTGTAATGATCGATCCAGTCCCTGACACATCCGAGGGCGACCACTCGGCGAACTTTAGTGCGTCGCGGGGGCGTTTGGTGCTGGTTCCAACCCCTGGGGAATTGGGCCGGGTTCACCGTTCGCTGGTCGCCGCAACCTCAGTCAGGTTAGAGCTTTGCGGTTTTGGACCGATCGCCGCGGCAGCGCGAACTGCCAGCCTGATTGCACTGCATCGACCGGCTCGAGTTTTTTTAGTCGGAATCGCCGGCGCGGTCGGAGAGCGGTTGGCGGTTGGCCAAGCTAGCGAATTCGATTCGGTCAGCTGCCACGGGATCGGCGCTGGAGGCGGTTCCGACTTTCAAAGTGCCAGCGAATTGGGCTGGAAACAGTGGTCGCCGGAGACGGGCGACGCCATTGGGGACCGTCTCGCGTTGACTACCGCCGCCGCCGCGGAGGCCGATCGGGATTTGGTCACCGTCTGTTCGGCATCGGCAAGCGAGGCCGACGTGCAAGCCTATTTGCAGCGTTTCCCCGAAGCGGTAGCCGAGGATATGGAGGGCTTTGCCGTGGCGATGGCCTGCCGGATGCACGGTATTCCGCTGACGATCGTCCGTGGAATTTCAAACATCGCCGGGGATCGGGACAAGTCGCGATGGCGAATCACAGCGGCGTTGGACGCCGCCAGCGAATTGTTGCAACACGTCTTAGATCGTCCGGCCAACGGAGCAAATAGCGGATGAAAATTCGACTCGGAATATCAACCTGCCCAAACGACACTTTCACATTTCACGCCTTGATGGAGCGGTTGGTCGATTGGCGAGGGCTCGATTTCGAAATCGAACTGCTCGACATTCAACAGCTGAACGATCGCTTGTTCGCCGGCGATTTTGACGTCGCCAAAACCAGCTTCCACGCCGCGCTGCTGTTGGCCGATCAGACGCTGGTTCTGCCCAGCGGATCGGCGCTTGGGTTTGGCGTCGGCCCGTTGCTGCTTTCGGCTCGCGAGGGGCAGGTTCCGGATTCGCTTTCACAGATGACACTCTGCCCCGGACGACACACCACGGCAACGTTACTGTTTCAGTTGTTCTATCCCCAAAAGACGGAGCTGCAGCAGGTCGTCTTTTCGCAGATCATGCCGATGCTGCGACGCGGCGAAGCCGACTTTGGCGTCTGCATTCACGAGGGACGATTCACTTGGCAGTCCGAGGGGCTTGGGCTGGTGGAGGATCTCGGCACGCGATGGGAATCCGAAACCGGGTGCCCTTTGCCGCTGGGCGGTTTGGTCGCGCGGCGAAGCTTGCCCGACGAGACGCTGGCGCGGGTGCAGGGCGTGATTCACGATTCGCTCTGCTTCGCGATGGCCGATCGCAGCGCGGCGATTCCGACGATGCGACGATATGCCCAGGAGTTCAACGACGAAGTTTTGATGCAGCACGTCGACCTGTACGTCAACGATTGGACTGTCGATCTGGGGCCGGTCGGTGCGAACGCGCTCAGCCAGCTTTCCCAGCGTGCGGCGGCCAGCGGAATCTTGCCGAGTGGCTTGGAACCGTTACAGGTCTGGGGTCGCTAGTGTCGATGGGGTTAGTTGATCCATTCATCGGCGTTTCAATGGCGCGGTGCATTCCGGGCCAAAACTTCGGCCTGCACCTTGTTTCACTGCGGTGAATCGAGGACGATCAGAAAGTGTTGCACATCGTCTCACGCCCTCCCTCCAAGCGACCCCTCAGCGGCCTTCAATGAGTCTATTTGTCTTTGGTCACAAGAATCCCGATACCGATGCGATTTGTTCGGCGCTGGCCTATGCGAACTTATTAAAGAAGACCTCTCGGCCCGATGCGATTGCGTGCTGCTGCGGTCCGCCCAACAAGCGGACGGAGTTTGTCTTGCGAAGGGCGGGGCTCGATACGCCGCGAATCGTAATGGATGTCCGTCCGGAAGTCGAAGACGTTTGCCGCACCGATGTCGTCACCGCTTGTGATACCGACATCTTTTCGGAGGTCTACGAGCGACTGAAGCAACATTCCTTGCGAGCGATCCCGGTTCTTTCCAGCGAAGGCGAATTGGTCGGGATTCTCAACTTGTTGGATCTGTTGGAGCTGGTCTTCCACGGCGACGGCGATCCGACCAAGTCGCGGACCGTCAATTCCAGCCTGGCCAAGATCTGCGAATGTCTGAAGGGGCACTTCCAACATGTCAGCAACGCCGACCAACGCGATGACTTTATCGTCAGCGTGGGGGCGATGAGTGCTCACGGTTTCGTCGAACACATCAAAGACTACCCGCCCGAAAAGTTGTTGGTCGTCAGCGGCGATCGCCCGACGATCCAGTTGCCGGCGTTGGAGCGTGGCGTTCGGTGTTTAGTTGTCACCGGCGGATACACCCTTTCGCCCGGCCTGCTGGAACTGGCCAAAGCCAAAGACGTTTCGGTGCTGGTCAGTCCATTCGACACCGCGACGACGACGGTTCGAATCAAAAGTGCTCGCGGGATCGGACCGGCGATCACCGATCGATTCCTCTCGTTGTCGAACAAGGACACGATCGCTTACGCCCGGTCGAGCGTCGAGCGTTCGCGGCAGTCGATCTTTCCCGTCGTCGACGATTCGCAGCGACTGTGTGGCGTGTTGTCGAAATCGGATCTGATCGATCCTCCGAAACCTCAGTTGGTGCTTGTCGATCACAACGAATTGGGGCAGGCGGTCGACGGAGCTGCCGAGGCGGAGATTATCGAAGTCTTGGATCACCATCGTCTTGGCGGCGGGCTGCGTTCGAGCCAGCCGATCCGGTTTATCAACGAACCCGTTGGTTCGACGTGCACGTTGGTGGCGATGCGATATCGCGCCGCGGGGATCGAACCGACCCCGGCTTATGCGCTCTGCATGGCCTCGGGGATCATCTCCGACACGATCAAGCTGCGGTCGCCGACGACAACCGACATCGATCGCGAGATCTATGGCTGGTTGGCGAGTCTATGTACTTGTGACCTGGACGAATTCGCTCACGATTTCTTCGAGATCGGATCGGCGCTGCAGACCTGCAGTCCCGAAGAGGTTGTCGCCGAGGACTGCAAGGAGTTCAGCGAAGCGGGGCATCGGTTCTCGATTTCGCAGATCGAAGAGCTCGGCTTCGGCCTGTTCTGGGATCGGCAGCAAGAGATCCGCAAAGCGCTCGAAGGGCATGCCAAGGAGAAGGGGCTCGACTTTGCCGCTCTGCTGGTCACCGACATCAGTTCGTCGGGCAGCCTGTTGATGATGTCGAGCGAACCGGCCTGTTGGGAAGAGATCAATTACCCACGCGTCGGCCGCAATCTCTACAAGCTGGAAAACGTGGTCAGCCGCAAGAAGCAATTGTTGCCGCTGATCTGCAGCCTGTTGGATTCGCAGCCCGAACCGATGGAGTAGCAGCCCGTTTCACGTCTTATGCTTTCTTGACTTGAGACGGGCGTCAGGTGCCACAGCGACGCGTGCGGTAGCGACTCCACCACTAAGTAGTCCACGCCTGCAATGTCCATAATTGGCGTCCTGTTCCCGGCGTAGTATTGATAGAGATTCCGCGATAAAGGGCCCCACAAATGTCGTCTGCGTTGGCTTGCTCAGCGTCGATCGGCGTTTCAATAAACGGGACACTAATTCGCTCTGATCCTCGCTGATGAAACCTCGGCAGTTTTAGTGATCAGGCGAATCTGCCGGGTGCGGGGTTGATTAGCGTCGATCCGTGGAGATCGGCGTTTCAAGAAGCGGGACACTAATTCGCTCTGATCCTCGCTGATGAAACCTCGGCAGTTTTGGTGACCGAGCGAACCTGCCGGGTGCGGGCTTGCTTCGCGTCGCTCAGTGGAAATCCGTGTTTCAAGAAGCGGGACACTAATTCGCTCTGATCCTCGCTGATGAAACCTCGGCAGTTTTGGTGACCAGGCGAATCTGCCGGGTGCGGGTTTGATTAGCGTCGATCAGTGGAGATCGGCGTTTGAAGAAACGGGACTCTAATTCGCTCTGATCTTCGCTGATGAAACCTCGGCAGTTTTGGTGACCGAGCGAACCTGCCGGGTGCGGGCTTGCTTCGCGTCGTTCAGTGGAAATCCGTGTTTCAATAAACGGGACACTAATTCTCTCTGATCTTCGCTGATGGGAATCCAGCAGTTTTGGTGACTAGGCGAATCTGCCGGGTGCGGGGTTGATTAGCGTCGATCCGTGGAGATCGGCGTTTCAAGAAGCGGGACACTAATTCGCTCTGATCTTCGCTGATGAAACCCGAACAGTATTGGTGCCCGAGCGAATCTGCCGGGTGTGGGTTTGATTAGCGTTGATCAGTGGAAATCAGTGGAAATCAGTGGTTCAAGAAACGGGACACTAATTCGCCCTGATCTTCGCTGATGAGAATCTAGGTTGTTTTACTTGGGACGCTTCTCTGGCGATCCAATCCACGATTGCTTTCGCGACGCCGGCGACTGTCGGCGATGTCCGTTTCGGTTCTCGCTGCGCGTTGTTTCTCGCAGTCGCCGCTCTCTCCACATCGGCGCAGCGACGGTTCACCTGCGCCCACCCAATCTTTACGCCTTCATGAATCGCTTTTCGATTTCCAGCAGCTTGGCCAGGCGTCGTGCGTGGCGTTCCGACGGGGTGTAGCGAGCGTTCATGAATGCGCGAATGCATTCCATTGCTAGCTCGGGGCCGATGATCCGGGCTCCGATGCACAACACGTTCATGTCGTCGTGTTCGACCCCTTGGCGGGCGGAATAGCTATCGTGGCAGAGTGCGGCGCGGATGCCGGGGATTTTGTTAGCTGCCACGCTGACGCCGACGCCGCTGCCGCAGACCAGGATCCCGCGGTCGGCTTTTCCCGATCGGATCGCTTCGCCAACGGCCAGGGCGAAGTCGGGGAAATCGCTGCTGGTTTCATCGTGAGCGCCACAATCGATGATCTGCAGATGCTGATCGGTGAGGGTTTGAGTGACCACCGATTTCAGCGGGAATCCGGCGTGATCGCCGCCGATGGCGTAAATCAGAGAAGATGCGTTGCTCATGGGCTGTGTTAAACGATCCTGGTTCTGGTTTTGTTTGAATTTGATTGGAATATTGCCGGGGGAAACGACGACGTCCGTTGTGGCGACTAGGCGATTCTGATAGCCTTTC
Organism: Rosistilla ulvae; assembly: GCF_007741475.1. Lineage (NCBI taxonomy): Bacteria > Pseudomonadati > Planctomycetota > Planctomycetia > Pirellulales > Pirellulaceae > Rosistilla > Rosistilla ulvae. Next base: position 3,042,325 of record NZ_CP036261.1, read on the forward strand.
GTGTTGCTATCGCTGTTTTTTATTGTCAATCGCAAGGGTCGATTGAGAGCAGCTCGGCAATACTCTAACCCCGCTGGGATCGCGTTTTAGCTTCTCATCGAAGCTTCGTAAACATGGCGTCTAAATCAAAAGCCGTTTACGACAAGCAGCCACGCGAATCCGATCCTCAGCAACTGAGTCTTTCATGGTTAATCGAAATCTGATCCGTTCCCTCGAAGATGACACTCTGGCCAATGAACTGTTGGGACTGGCCCCCGACGAAGAACTAGAAGATATGTTGTTGGAGGCCTTTGAGGTCGAACAGCAAGACTTCGATGTCAACAAAATTGTAATCGGCCGTATCGTCGAACTGAACGACGAATGGGCCCTGGTCGATGTCGGCTTCAAGAGCGAAGGAACGGTCCCGTTAAACGAATGGGGCCCCGACGAAGATCCGCCCGTGGTTGGCGGCAGCGTCCAAGTCCTGATCGAAGAGATGGAGGACGAGCTGGGTGGTGCGGACGACCCTTACGGAATGATTTCGCTGAGCAAGCGAAAGGCCGAGAAGATCGTCCAGTGGGAAAAGATGATGGAATCGGTTGCCGAGGACCAAGTGGTCACCGGTACCGTGATTCGCAAGATCAAGGGCGGCCTGTTGGTCGACATCGGCGTCAACGTCTTCCTGCCAGGAAGCCAAGTCGATATCCGTCGCCCTGGCGATATCGGAGATTTCATCGGTCGCGTGATCCAAGCCGAAGTCTTGAAGATCGACGACACTCGCCGCAACATCGTGATCAGCCGCCGTTCGTTGATCGAGAAGCAGCGTGAAGAAGATCGCGCTTACTTGATGCAAGAATTGGAAGTTGGCCAGATCCGCAAGGGTATCGTCAAGAACATCGCCGACTTCGGTGCGTTCGTCGACCTGGGCGGAATCGACGGTCTGTTGCACATCACCGACATGAGCTGGGAACGTATCCAACACCCAAGCGAAATGGTCGCCATCGATCAAGAGATCGACGTCAAGGTGTTGCACATCGACCGCGAAAAGCAAAAGATCGCTTTGGGTCTGAAGCAAAAAGAACGCAACCCGTGGGAAAGCATCGGCGAGCGTTACGAAGTCGGTTCGACGCACACTGGCGAAGTCGTCAACGTGATGAGCTACGGTGCGTTCGTCAAGCTGGAAGCCGGTATCGAAGGCCTGGTTCACATCAGCGAAATGAGCTGGACCAAGCGCGTCAACCATCCATCGGAATTGGTTTCGATCGGCGACCAGGTGGAAGTCAAGATCTTGGGTGTCGATGTCGAAGGCCAACAATTGAGCCTGGGCATGAAGCAGACTCAAGACAATCCTTGGGATGTTGTCATGGACAAGTATCCCGAGGGTGCCGACGTCACCGGCAAGATCCGCAACCTCACCAACTACGGTGCCTTCGTCGAACTCGAAGAAGGTATCGACGGTCTGTTGCACGTTTCGGATATGTCTTGGACCCGCAAGATCAGCCACCCGAGCGAAGTCTTGGAGAAGGGACAAGAGATCAACTGCAAGGTCTTGAGCGTCGATCAAAGTCGCCGCCGGATCGCGTTGGGTCTGAAGCAGATGGAAGGCGATCCTTGGGACAACGACATTCCAGATCGTTACCAACCCGGCCAAGTCATCAACGGCAAGGTCACCAAGATCACCAACTTCGGTGTCTTTGTTGGACTTGAAGATGGCCTGGAAGGCTTGCTGCACATCTCCGAATTGGCTGACCACAAGGTCGAAGATCCCGAAGAAGTCGTCAAGGTTGGCGATGAGATCGAGGTTAAGATCCTGCGTGTCGACACCGATGAACGCAAGATCGGCTTGAGCCGTAAACGCGTCGAATGGGCTGAGGACCAAGAGGAAGCAGCCGCTGAAGAAGAACGCCAAAAGGTCTCCGAGCACCAAGAGCTCAAGGGTGGCCTCGGCGATGGCGGTCCTTTGATCCCAACCGAATAGTCTCTGTTGCAAGCGTCGTCATCGAGTATGACAACGCAGCGACATGAAGCATTCAAACGAAACACCCAGCCGATTCGGCTGGGTGTTTTTTTATGGAGTCGCCTCGAATCGCTGCGTCGATTTTCAGGGCATGCGGCAGCGCGGCGAAAAGGTTGGGGGGGCGATTGCCTGCGCAGCAGGGGGCAGACGCGGCCGCGATTGAAAACTCGGGATGATGCCGCGGCCACCGGGCCGCAGGTCAACCGAAGTGATCGATGACCGTGACGCCCGTTCCGCGATGCTGATCCATGGAGGTCAGTGCTCCTGGCGCATCGGCTAAGTCGATTGTTTGGGCGACAAGTTTTTCAGGTTGCAGTTTGCCGGCTCGGATCATCGCCAGCATTGCCGGGTAGCGATGAGCCTGCATGCCGTGGCTGCCGAGGATTGCCAGTTCGCCAGCGATCACTTTGTCCATCGGAATCGATGGATGTTTGTGGCTGGCCAACATCAACCCAACCTGGACATGTTTGCCACGCTTTCGCAAGCTTGCGATCGAGTTAAAACAGGTCGTTGGGCTTCCCAATGCGTCGATCGATAGATGAGCCCCGCCGCCGGTGAGCGTGTGAACCTGTGCCGCGACATCGTCGACGGTGGTGGCGTCGATCGTTTCGACAGCTCCCATCGTTCGGGCAAAGTCGAGCTTTTGATCGTTGATATCGATCGCGATAACGTTCGCTCCCAACGCGCTGGCGATCATGATCGCCGATAGCCCGACGCCACCGGATCCATGAACGGCGACCCATTGCCCGGCACTCACCCTGCCTTGATCGACGATGGCGCGGAATGCCGTGGCGAACCGGCACCCCAGGCTTGCCGCGGTCACGAAATCGATCTCTTCGGGCAGGCCGACCAAGTTGGCATCGGCGTAGTCGATCGCCACGTACTTTGCAAAGCTACCCCAGTGCGTGAACCCCGGCTGAAACTGTCGGTCGCAAACCTGTTGGTGTCCCGCGGCGCACTCGGTGCACGTGCCGCAGCCGCAGACAAAAGGGAGCGTCACGCGTTGGCCTATCTTCCAAGCGGTGACCTGTTTGCCGACCGCTTCGATCACACCCGCAAGTTCGTGTCCGGGGACATGCGGCAAGCGGATGTCGGGATCGTGTCCCATCCAGCCATGCCAATCGCTGCGGCAAAGTCCGGTCGCTTCGACTCGAATCACAACACCCCGGTTGGTCGGCGCCGGGTCGGGGACGGACTCGATCGTCACGGGGCCCGCAAACTCGCGGTATATCGCTGCCTTCATTGCTTGGTCTCGCCTTTGGGTTCCATGGATAGAGGGGTTGCTTCGTATCTCGCGCCAACGGACATCGTACGATAGCCGGCGAAGCAACGCATCGCGACTTGTCGCGTATCGATTGGAATCGCGAGGTCGGTCGAGTGGCACGAACGGCTTTCCAAAATCGAACGCTCGACAGCTACTGCCCTCGACCGATCCGATTCAGAAAGTCGTTTCGAGCGATATCGACGGGCGTTTTGATGGGGGGCGGTTAGATCAGTTGCTGTGTGGAGAAGAGCTGCGAAGCAACTCGTCGATCCGGCTTTGCAGGTCTGCCGATTTGGAGATCAGTTCTGGGTAACGTTCCGCGAGTGTCTGGAGATTTGATTTGAGTGCGCTCGATGTCGCTTCACGCCGGTCGATATCGCTGCGTCGAAAATTGGCAAAGGCTTCGTTTAAACGGAGAACGTCATCGTGTGGCGCTCCTGAAAACTGAAGATTCGAAACGATCTCGGCAACCATAAACGCAAGCTTCATGTGCCCGGTTGGGTCGCCTGGTAACGGCGTATCGTCGCAGATTCCCGACCACGCCGACGCAAGCGTGGCGTCCCCCTGCCCCGCTTCCTCTGGGGCGAGCAATTCAAAATCTAGTTCCGAATTGTACAACCCAAATTCACGCTGTTGCTCTTCCCACGCCTCGCGCGTCTCGAGCATCGAAAACGCAAATTCATTGTCCAGCTCTAAATGATGGCCATCGAGACACTCGAACCCGATCCCAAACATGCCGTCGGCCAGCATCTCACAAATCGGACAGTCGCATCCGATGGAGTGCTCTTCCACCTGGGGCGCTTCGATCCCTTCGATGGTGCTCCCTAAGCCTCGAGGAACACGTCGGCGACTGCACTGGATGATGAAACTTGGGGAGGGGCCTTCTTCGAAGGGACTGGAAAGCCAATCGTTTTTCGCAACTCGCAAAAAATTGGTCAGTTCCGTCGCTGCATCCGCTTCGTATTGACTCGTCCGGTTCCCTGCTTCCCCCGAGCACCATCGCCAGCCCGCGCCGATGACTTCGCGACAGAGGTCGAAATAGAGGCACATCTCTTCGCCCCCCATCGGTGCCGTCGCGTAGTCCGCCCAGTCGTCCGGCAGGGCGATCGTTGGACCGCCGTCTTGGACGCGTTGTTGTTGCCCCCAAGTCACTTGTTCAATCCACTGCCGCGCACCATGCAACAGTTCCCTCGGCATCCGTCCGCCCAGATCCGAACGCGGTGTCATCAACCAATCGCGATGAATGGCGACCGTCGATTGGTAGCGATCCGATGCGTTTTCGCCAGCGTTGGTTTGCAGCCAAACGTCGTTGGCGACCGTATCCAACACTCGGGATGCGATGTCCTGCAGGAAGGGGGCTCCATAAAGTACTTCGCGGTCGACATGCGGTTTGTTGATCGGCGTATCGCGAGGACGATCGATTGCATCGAGTGAAGCGGGTTCATGCATTTCCCACCAAGGCGGCAAATGAATGCTAAGTGGGCAATGTTGGTTGCCCGCTTCATCGGCGACCATGGCAAAGTCAGCGTCGCGAGTCACCGGCATGAACTCCCCGCCACTGAAAACGCGTTTGCTCGGAAAATCGATCACGACCCATGCTTCGGAATTCGCCAGCGTCTTCAGCGCATCACCGTAACCGATTTCACGAATCGATAGTTCTTCGATCGATTTGCAGACCACGGAGGTGGAATAGCGTGACCAGAGACTCGCTGCTTCCTTCCAATCGGATGGATCATCCGACACCAACGCGATCAACGTCAGGACGTTGTCGGGGGCTAAGTCGGTCGCAGCGAAACAACGTGACGCTTCGATCATAACCACTGTCGCTTGCGTCTCTTCTCGAATCATCGGCCACCTCCCTTGAAAAATAGGTATGCAGAGTCTATCTGTATCACGATAGGCGACCTCTAACAATCACTTTCTTGGAGGGGATGACGCTACCACGTTGGAGTCAATTTTCGTTCGAGTGACTCCTCTCGCCGCAGTGGTTTCCAATTGTGCTGGCAAGCGATGGTTGCCAGCGGTCGTTGTTGCCTGGAGCAGCGGTCCTTGTAGTCGAGTGTGAACGATATCGGTGCACTTGGGGCGGCGAACAGACAGCGGTTTCGGTTGCCGAACCGTCGCGGGTACGACTTCCGAGCCCGAGCCCGAGCTCCGAGCCGCCGCTTCTGAGAGTTGTCTGCATGAGGCCCGACGCTAAAAAATCCTCGCTCCGGGAATCGGTCTCGCGATTTATTGCGCGGATGTGATGGTGCTAACCCAGCGTCCATTCGACACGATGCAGGCGTTGGTCGTTTGCGGAACGAAGCGGACTATATTTCGTCGCGATGCTGCGTTGGGTCGAGTACTTCTTGCTTTCGTCGTTACGGAGTGGGCGATCGACATCAGCCGCTCATCCACTCGGACGACAGGTCTTGTCGATATTTCCCGCCGCCGTCATGCGAATCGATCGGCAGGACTACGATCGAGAATGGCGGACCTGTTCGACAACTTGAACCGCGTGATTCTCGGGTTGAATCCCGTGGCCGAAGCGGATGGCGTAGACCTGAGTGGCTTCGGCTCCCAGCAACACGATCATCGCGCTGTAGTAGACCCAGACAAGGATCACCGCCAGCGAAGCGGCAGCGGATCCTAGCTGCGCCCCAGGTTCGCTGTATCCGAAATAGATTTGCATGCCGAACCGGCCCACCAAAAACAGGGCTGTCGTAATCGCTGCCCCCACCATCACGTCGCGCCAGCGGACGTCGGCGTCGGGCATAAATCGAAAGATCGCCGCGAAGATGGTAAACACCACAGCAGCCTGAACGCCGTAGTTGACGGTGCGAGCCACGATGCCGCTGATCCCGATGACTTCTCCCAATTGTTGGCCTGCGGTGGAAAGAACCGACGAGACGACGAGGGAGACGAGCAGCAGAAATCCCAGTCCCAAGATCATCGCAAAGGAGAGCAGGCGTTTGCTGAGGATCGTCCGCAGCGTCGATGCATTGGGATCGGGTTTGACTTCCCACACGCGGTTCAACGCGTCTTGCAACGCTCCGACAACGCCGGTCGCTCCGACGATGATGCCCAAGAAACTGATCGCCGTCTTCCACCACGTGCCGCTCGATTCGCGGTTTTGCTGCAAAATCGTGGTTATCCCGTCGGCAGCCGCTGGATTTCCAAGCATGTCCGCCGCTTGGTCCTCCAGTACAGCTTCCGCTTTGGAGTGCGCCCTGTCGCTTTCGTAGGCGACCGATAATCCGTAGGTCAGCACCGATAAAAGCAGGTAAAGCAGCGGTGGCAGGGCAAAGGCTGTGTAGTAGGCTAATGCCGCGGCCAGCGTGTGGTGCAGCGGTCTTTGGAAAACTCCGAAAAGGTCTGTTTTAGGAAGTCCATGCGATTGCCGAGTTAGGAGTGCGATGCGTGCGTCTGCCGGGCAAAACCCGCAATCGACATTCTCGGCCGCGGATTCTTCAGACACTCGGCTCGCAAATCGCATACCGGCCCTGCCAGCAGCGATCGACGCCAAGGCGCTCGGCGATCGCGCTGTCCAATCATCCAACAGGTCGGTCGAAGAACGAACAGCGATCGGTAAAAGCGGAAGGGGCCAAACCGGCTCCGCTCATCCGCTGCGGCTAATCGCAGCTAGCGGTTGCGATCGTTGGGGGCATCAACACTTTTGTCGGCACTGGACGCTGACGCCGCGCGCGCTGCAGGCGCAGGTTTCGGAGTCGCGATGGCAAGTGGAATGTACGCGTAGCCATCGGACTGTAGATTCACAATCGCAGTCAGCGCAGAAACCGCGACGTCGATGAAGTCGACGACTTCGTCGGGGGCACCGCCTTGACCGCTTAATGCTTGACCACAGACGAAGAGTTCGACGCCAGCATCATGCAGTTGCCGCAAAAGTTTCAAGTTAGGATTGCTGGCCGTTTTGAACTTTGCTGTGTAAGCGTCTTCATTCAACACCGCCAGCGTTGCGCCACCGTGAAAGACGACTGCGATCTTGGCAGCGGCAGGTTTCGCTCCGGCACCGGCGTAGATATTCAAATACCTCGCAAGCTTCTCGACTCCCGCATTCAATTGCTCGGGATCGCCGCCACTTGTCAGATCGACAACCAGCTTTGTCCCGGCCCGAGGCTGCTGAACCGCCTTGGGCAAGGGGACGACTCCGCCATGATTCGCAATGACGGGATATACCAGCTGGCGAGACGAGCCCGCCTTCTCGTCGGCGTCCGCACGGTGCCGCATCCCTTTTCCATGTCCGAAACCAGCCCCTCGGCCACCACCAAACCCCAAACCGCGTCGTTCGCCAGGTTGGTTTTGCGCCGATGCGTGCGCGATCGCCAAGAGGCTAACAAACAGGATTGTTAACAATGAAATGCTTCGTTTCATAAGGTGGCTCCTTCGGGAGTGGTTGTGCGTAGGTGTTCAACCGCGTTAGGCGTTCGATATATCGAGTGCCACCGCACGGCAGGGAATCAGGGACGGAATGGCTAGCTTTCGTCGCGACGCGGTTTTCCCGCCGACGCGCGAATCACCGATTCACCCGAACGCGATGGCAAGCGTGGAAAGCTGAGTTCGGGAAATTCACCCTCCAACGCTTCCATGAATGCCGTCAGGTCGGCGACCTCCGATTCGCTTAGCTCGACGTCCAGCTGCGTAGCCGCCATCAATCGGCATGCTTCGGACAAGGAGCTCACGCGACCATTGTGAAAATAGGGAGCCGTAAGCGTGATGTTCCGCAGCGTCGGCGTCTTGTAGTGATGATCATCTGCGGGATCGCCCGACGCGTTGGAACGCCCAAGGTCGGCGATCAAGTCGTATTTTGTGACGTAATCCGATTCGGGAATTCGCGGAAAGTGAGCGAACTCCGCTTCCCCATCGGGCTGCCAGCCATTCAGCGCGGGCCCGGAATGACACTCGGTGCAACCGGTCGATTCGAACAACTGCATGCCGCGGATTTGAGCCGGACTCATCGCATCCTTGTCACCGGCGAGATAGCGGTCCAGGGGCGAATTGGGCGTGATCAGAACCCGTTCGAATGCAGCGATCGCGTCGACGGCGTTTTCGATCGTGACCTCGCTATCCTTGCCATAGACACTTTGGAATTCGCGGATGTATCCAGGGATGTCTTCGATGCGACGGATCACTTGGTCGTGAGCGAGCATGCCCATTTCGACGTCGGCGACCATTGGGCCTTTGGCTTGTTCTTCGAGCGTCGCGGCGCGACCGTCCCAAAACTGGGAGGCTTGAAAAGCAGAGTTCCAGACGGTCGGTGCGTTGCGTGGCCCCGTCAGTCCGTCGACGCCCATCGAGGTTGCCCGGCCATCGTCGCCACCTTCCATCACGTTGTGGCATGTATTGCACGAGACCGTTCCCGTGGATGACAAGCGAGGATCAAAGAAGAGCTTCTTTCCCAGTTCGATCTTCTCTTGGGTGTCTCCCGGCAAGGAAGCGGTCTTTGGCAGCGAAGCAAAATCCTGGGCGTGGATGTTGGTGATTCCCAGAATCAAGATCGCAAGTGCGAGTGGTTCGATGAGTGCTCTTGTCGTGAAGGTCATGGTTGGTAGATCCAGTGGAATGCGAAAGTCTTCGCAGGTGGGAGGGATTGGGGAAGGGAGACGATCAGGCGCGGCCACGCAGCATACCGTGCCAGTAAAGTGCGGGGAGACCGAACTTCTTCAAAAGGAACATGCTGAAGCGTTCCTTCGCCTGTACAAACGGAAAGGTTTCCGCCGGTTGCCCGCTGTAATCGAATTCGGCTAAGACCAAGCTGTCGTAACCTGTCACCACGGGGCAGGATGTGTAACCATCATAGCTTGCAGTCAGCGGCTCTTGTTTGATCAGGGAGAGTAAATTGCTGACCAACACAGGAGCTTGTTTGCGCACCGCTGCGCCGGTTTTGGAAGTCGGCAAACTCGAAGCATCTCCGATCCCGAAGACGTTGCGAAACCGCGTATGTTGCAGCGTGTGTTTGTCGACATCGACCCAGCCTGCTTCGTCAGCCAATTCACTGTTGGCGACAAAATCGGGGGCACTCATCGGGGGCGTGACGTGAATCATGTCATATTCGATGACCATCTCTTCGTCGGTGTCCATGTGCCGATAGACTGCTTCTTTGGATTCAGATCGGATCTCGACAAGGTTATGGCGAAACCGAGGTTCAACGCCTTTTCGCGCCGCTACTTTTTCGAGCACCTCGCGATACTGATCCACCGCAAACAGGCGAGGCCCCGCAGTGGTGAAGATGACTTCGATGTCGTCGCGAACCCCATTGCGCCGGAAATAATCCTCCGCCAAATAGCATATCTTCTGTGGCGCCCCACCGCACTTGACCGCACCGGCAGGCTGCGTGAACAACGCCACGCCCTGTTTCATGTTGCGAATCGATTCCCAAGTGCTGGCCACCGTGTCGATCGAATAGTTGCTGCACACACCCTCCTTGCCGACAGCCTGTTTCAAGCCTTTGACCTTGTCCCAATTGAGCTGAATGCCGGGGGCAACGATCAAGTAGTCGTAGCTGATCGTTTCGCCATCGCGAGTCGCCAGCTGATTGGATTGCGGCGTGAACGAATCGACAAAGCTCTTGATCCAGGTAACACCGTAAGGGATCAGATCGGCCTCGTCGCGTCCCGATTCCTCGGGCTTAAACATGCCCCCGCCGACCAAAGTCCACAGCGGCTGGTAATAATGCTTCTGTGACGGCTCGATAACCGCGATGTCAAGCGACGGATTGGCGTTTCGCAGTCGCGCGGCAACCGTGATTCCAGCCGTTCCGCCACCGACGATAACGATTTGATGATGACTCATAAAACTTGGCCTCAATGGTTAGAAGGAGTGGGAGGACATCGATCGCTTGCCGGTTGCTGGTCCAGCACACCGCCAAAGCATTTCGCGAATTGCAATCCAAACGAAAGTGCACGTTGCGTGTTGGGATCGCGAATCGCCCCCAACAGCCCCAAGAAGCCAACGCGTTTCGGGACCGGATGCTCACACGTACCGCGATGACAACTCGAAAGTGCGGATCCAGCCATCCCCACCGTCGAAACCGAGTGCTCGCTAAGAACATCGGACCTCAGCAAATAACCGATCCGATCGAGTTCCTCTTTGCGGATCTGCCCACCCAAGTACAACGCAGCGTGCAGGCCTTGTCGGACACTTTGTTCCAAGTCGATGCCTTCGGCTTTCACCTGCGTTGCCCATTCGTCGAAGACATCGACCGCGGTTGCGATCAGGTTCGGCATTTCATCCAACAACGCACTCCCTTCGGCGAGCTTCGGCAAGCGAGCCACCAGTCGCTCGAGCGCCTCCAGATTCGCCGGCTCAGTAATCTGAAGCATCAGTTGCATCAACCGCGTTCCACGCTGTTCGATGTCGATCCCCGCCTGCGACGCATTGCGACTGACCGCATCGAAAACGTCCACCGCGATCGCCAGCAAATTCGGCAACTCGCCCGCGGCGGTTAGCGCCTGATCGAGCGTCTCGGCATGATCTAGCAAACGATGCAGGACTTCCGCCGTATGCTGATCGTTCAACCGATCGGCTAAAGAAGGTCTTTGAACTGTCGTTTCCATGAATGGTCTTTCCGTTAGGTCCCCAAGCGTAAGTAGTCGACGAGGATCGACGACAATGAAAACAGGACGCAACTCAATCGCGAGCTGCGTTTCCCGGCGTTCAGGTGCTCATCGCGGGTTGCGGTTTGACGCTCGGCAATCCCGCAGCTTTCCAGGCGTTGTAACCACCGGTGAGATTGACCACGTCCTTGAAACCAGCGGCTTGTAGAACGCTGACACCGATCGCCGATCGGGCTCCGCTGCGACATTGCACAACCAGTTTTTGGTCGCGTGGCAGTTCGGCAAGCGTGGCGGGCAAACGACCAAGGAAGCGATGCTCCGCCGCGGCGATGTGGCCTTCGTTCCACTCTTCGTCGGAACGCACATCGATCAGCTTTACAGCGCTCGCTTCGATCTCAGCAGCCAGGTCGGCGGGACTGCATGTCGCGTACGATTCGCTCGCCAAACTTTGCGACCGGACTTCATTGCTATCGAAACCGCCACGGATTTCTTCGACGCCGATCTTGTGCAAGACGCGGGCAGCTTCTTCCAATTGCTGTGGTTCGCAGATCAGGTAGGTTGGTTTGTCGTAGTCGACCAACCATCCGGCCCACGCCGCCAGCATTCCCACCGGGATGTTAATCGTTCCGGGGAGATGCGATTTGGCGTATTCCGCCGAAGGCGACAGATCGATGACTGTGCCCGCTTGAACCGCATCGGAGAGACCGGCGATCGGCAACATCCTGTGATGATGTCCGGCGCCGAGAACCCGAGGTCCTTCTTTGTTCACCCGCTTCATCACGGCAAAATACTTTGGCGCTTCGGGTTGGTCGGCCAAGATATAGCGGACGAAAGCGTCTTCGTCGTCGAACTGCAGCGCCGGATTGAACAGCTTTTCATATCCGACAGTCGACGAGGGAATCGCACCGAGCCCTTTGCCACAAGCACTTCCGGCACCATGAGCAGGCCAAACCTGCAAATATTCGGGAAGCGATTTGAAACGCTCCGCGGACTTATATAGATCGCGAGCCCCGGGTTCGGCGGTCCCGGTCAGTCCCGCCGCTTCCTCTAATAGGTCGGGGCGTCCGATCGATCCGACGAAAACAAAGTCGCCGGTAAAGATGCCCATCGGCTTGTCCGCGCCACCCCCTTCGTCGGTCAACAGGAACGAGATGCTCTCGGGCGTGTGGCCCGGCGTGTGCAAAACGTCCATCCGGAGATTACCGATCATAAAATGGTCGCCATCGTGCAACAGGACACTTTTGTAACCGTCCAGATATAGATACTTCCAATCGGCGGTCCCTTCGTCGCTGACGTAGAGCGTCGCATCGACGCGATCGGCCAACTCGCGAGCTCCCGAAACGTAGTCGGCGTGGATGTGCGTCTCGGCCACTCCGACCAGCTTGAGTCCCTCTTTTTCCGCCATCGCGATATAGGGTTCGATATCGCGACCTGGATCGACAACCACTGCGACCTTTGCCCGTTGACAGCCGACCAGATAAGAAGCGTGAGCAAGTTTTTCATCGTAGAAATATTTGAGTAACATGATTGGGTTCTCCTTGCTAGAAACTGAGTTTGTTACAACACCACCGATTTGAAAATCACAAACACCGCGACCAACACGACCGCGATCGAAAACGTTTTTTGCAGCGTCGGCCCCTTCAATCGCTTCGCAACGATCCCGCCGATCCACATCCCTACAAACCCGCCCGCCATGAATTGCAACGTCGTTGCCAACGACAGTTCGTTTCCATTCGCAATGTGCGACGCAACGCCGCTGATGCTGACCAACACGATCACAAACAGCGAAGTACCGACGGCTTGATGGATCGCCATTCCGCTGAAGATGACAAGGGCCGGGACGATCACAAACCCGCCACCGACACCAAACATCCCCGACAACACGCCTGTCATCAGCCCGACGCCAACCAACAGTCGTGCACAGCGCGACGTTAACCGCAGTTTCCCGTCGGCATCGCGTTGGCAAGCGCTGCGATCGGGACCCGGTTCGTCTTCCGTCGGACAAACACCGCTGGGAAGCGAAGGATTGCCAGCCTTGGACCACATCCGTTGAGCAACGACAAACATCAACAAAGCAAACATCACCAACAACACGTTGGCGGGAACCAGCGTGGAGAGATACGATCCGATCGGCGCCCCCAACATCCCGGCGACTGCAAACAGTAGACCCGTTCTCAGTTCCACTTCGCCCCGGACCAATCGTGGGATCGCACCAAACAGAGCGGTTCCGCCAACGGCGGCGAGCGAAATTCCGACCGCCTCGCGAGGGCTGAAGGCGAGGCCATAAACCAACAGCGGAACGGCGAAGATTCCCCCGCCGCCGCCGGTCAGCCCCAAGGCAAATCCGACGATGGTGCCAAACAGAATCGCTAGACCCAACATGATCGTGCTCCTTCCGGCAAAACCCCTCTTGTCGAAGCCGAATCCGACACCCGGCAACCGTTACCACCGACCAGCGGTTGCTGCCGGCAGCATTCACAGTCATTTGATGGTTTGCACATGGCGGGTCTCTTTCTATTGCGAAGGCAAAGATTCGACAGCTCCTACAACGCAACAGTCGTTAGGTCACGATTCGGCGATATATTGAGCGTAAAAAAAGGACTCCTGATAACTCATTGCAAAAAGCGGAGTGAAACGCTTCGGTTCCCGCCAGCATCCCTCACCCCGGGGCTGGCTGTGTCTGACCGCTTCGGCTCTTTTGAGATCGCTTGCGTAGCCATCAGAACTCCTTAGCAGACACATTCAATATATCGCTACGTCACGACATGTCAATGCAATTGTTCTTCCGATTTACGACGTTTTTTTTCCGTCACGCAAACACTTGCTTGGCGGCTTCGAGAGTGGCAGTGAAGCGATAGCACGCGATGCCCCAGTGCGTCGCCACCACCAGCCTCCACCGAGCGGAGAGAATCATCGACAGCGAGACGCTAGTGGTTTGTCAAACCTTGATATATAGGACGGATGGTCGTGGACGAGGTCACGAGTCCCCATAGTCTGTGGCGTGAAAGGATTCGTGGCCTCGTCCACTACCGCAAATGTTTTGTGTTGACGCTGCACTAGCTGTTTGCGAACGCGACGATTTGTTGGACGTTCAGCGCGCCCGACTGTCGCGCGACGGGGGCACCTGACTTGAACAAAATCATCGTGGGGATTCCCGTGATGTCGAACTGACCTGCGGTCGTCGGCGCCTGTTCGGTGTTCAGCTTGGCAAGCAGGATGTTCGGCGAAAGCTGTGCAGCGGCTTCTGCAAACGCTGGCGCCATCATCCGGCAGGGACCACACCAGGGAGCCCAGAAGTCAACGAGTACCGGCACGTCGGTTTTGGCGATGAACTTGGCGAAGGAGCTTTCGGTCAGATCGATCGGTTGCGATGGCAACAACGGCTGTTTGCAACGGCCACAGATGGGACTGTCGGCCAACTTCGAATCGGGTACTCGGTTCACTGCCGCACATGCGGCGCATACTAAATTCATGACTCAGATTCCTATCGAACCAATTGGGTAGCGGGAAAGAGCAAATTGCGTTCGGCAGACTGTCCCGGCGGATACAACTTTGATACAAGACGTCCCGTCGCGAACGACGATCAGCCAGCCACGACGAGGGCTTATCGTCTGCAGCGTGCGTTCTGCTAAACTGTCGCTCGCCCAACCAAGACATCAAAGCTCTACTCGACCGAAGGCACACAAGACATGGATATTATCGACGTCCCTCAATTGGTTCGCAATGCGGACCGGTTCCGTGAAGTCGTCGCCGTCATGGCCAAACATGGATTGGCCGATTGGCTTTCCAACGCGCCGCTCCCTTGGCTCGATCGATTGCGCCGCAATTCGCCCGACCAAGACGATGCGGACCTGAGCACCGAAGAACGGATCCGTCTCGCGTTGACCGAACTGGGTACCACGTATATCAAACTGGGACAGGTGCTCAGCACCCGCCCGGATCTGGTCGGCCAGACGCTCGCCGATGAACTGGCCCAGCTGCGAGCGAACACGCCCGCCGACGCTCCGGCCGCGGTGATCGAGGCGATTCAATCGGAGCTGGGTGGAAGCGTCGAGGAACTGTTTGCCGAATTTGACACCACCGCGATGGCATCGGCTTCGGTTGGCCAAGTCCATCGAGCGACAACGCACGATGGCGAAGCGGTCGTGGTGAAGGTGCAACATCCGGGCATCGAACGCCGGATCGTCAACGACTTGGAAATCATGCTCAAGCTTGCGGAACTAGGCGAGCAACAATCGGCGCGGCTGCGGCAATATCGTCCCGTTCAAACGACGCGGGAGTTCCAGAAAACGCTCTTGCAAGAACTCGACTTCGGTCGCGAGATGCGGAACATGGAAACCTTCCGCCGAAACTTCGCGAAGAATACCGAGGTGCGGTTCGCCAAACCGTATCCCGAACTCAGCTCGCGGCGTGTGCTGACGATGGAACACTTCGATGGGATCAGCGTATCGGAAAAGGACCAGCTAGACCAATCGGGGCTCGACCTCCCCGTGATCGCCCGCCGGGGAGCGAATCTGTTTGTCGAGATGATCTTTCGCGATGGGTTCTACCATGCCGATCCCCACCCGGGAAACCTGATCGTGCTGACTCCCGACGACGCAACCCAAGGCGGAACCGACGCGGCCCTGGCGGTGCTCGATTGCGGCATGGTCGGCAGGATCGACGAAAACTTGCGAGACGCTCTGGAAACGGCGCTTATCGCCGCCGTCGGTCAGGACTCTGCCAAACTCACCCAAGTCGTTGCGCGTATGGGCGAAGTTCCACGCGACTTCGACGAAGCTGCGATGCAAGGTGCGATCCAGGAATTGATCGATGACTACGCCCATCAATCGCTAAGCGAGTTCGACCTCAGCGGTTGCCTGCACCAAGTCATCGAGATCATCCGCGAACATCAGATCTACCTGCCCGCCAAGGTTGCGATGCTGTTGAAGGTCCTCGTGATGCTCGAAGGCACGTCGCAACAACTGAGCCCCGATTTCAGCCTGGCCGAAATCATCAAGCCCTACGGCCGGCAAGCGATGCTCCACCGCTTCTCCGCCAAGAACCTCTATGGGCGGCTGAAATCGAACGCCGAAAACTGGCAAAACCTTGTCGAAATCCTCCCCAAAGATGCCGCTGAAATCTTGGACAACTTCAAGCGTGGCAAGTTCGACGTGCATCTGCAACATCGCCGCTTGGAACCGATCGTCAACCGGCTGGTGATGGGGCTCCTGACCGCCGCGTTGTTTGTCGGATCTGCGTCGATGTGCAGCAGCGAGGTTCCGCCCACGATTCGTGGCTTTTCGATCCCAGGATTTTTCGGCTGCGCGATCGCGATCGCGATGGGGACCGGGATCTGGCGCGACGTCCGCCGATCGTCGCGATATTCGAGCGACGATTAACATCCCAGCGGACACCGCCAAGCGACTGCGCCGATTGCGGAGACGCTTCGGCCTGGCCGTCCTGCTGGCTCGATTGCACATCGACCTGCTGGAACCGCTGTTATTGCGCGGATGCCGCAGCGCCGATCAGCATGACAACTATCCCGAACACGCCGAACAAAAATGGCCTCCAGGCGATATCGAATCGCTTGAACAGAAAAACGGTCGGCATGAAGGGGACGAAGAAGACCAACAGCGCGTTGGGAAGCGCCATCTCGGCCAGGATCTGCATGGAAAACCATACCCGCCCCGCAAAGATCATCAGCCACCCCAGCGGCATCAGCGCAGGTGGTGAAAGGAAACCAACGATGAAGACCCCAACAAGCGCGATCCCAAAAAACAACAGAGGATGACTGGTTTGTTTTTCTGGCGTGTCGGTCTCCGCCTCGATGTGAGGAGACTGACGCAGGACGCTCAGCGGAGGAACAGCGACCTCGTTGCCACAAGTGCACGGCCTTCGAGAACCCGCGTCACTTGAACGCACAATCAGCAAGTTTCCGCATTCGCACTTAACGGAATAGTTCATGAATATCTTTGGGCTCAACGGAGAATGGCCGCACCGATCGGATCGCGGCGTTGGAACTGCTATTTCAAAACGATGACGACGGCAACGACTTTGCTTCGTGTCGATAGACGCAGCCTACCGCCCCAAGCTATCGCATGCAGGCGGATACCGGACGCCGCTAGGACGGCGGTCACTCTGGTGGAATGCTACCATCGCTTCGGGGGTGTGGCAATCAGCCGGATGATCGAGCGCTCCCTAACCTGTCGCATCGTCGTTCCGACGCGACAGGTTGATTCGTAACGCGGTGACAAATGGATGCCACCGCGTTGCACGGTCAGGCTACGTCTGTGGGTGACGTTTCGCCCAGCTCCATTTGTGCAGCTCCATGATCGGCAGGATGGTCAACGCCAGCAACAACAACACGCCCCACTGATGCAGCGGCAGCGGTTCGGCGCCGAGCAGCGATTGCCCCAAGCTGGTGTGCATGGCGATGAAGTGGATTCCGAACGCAGCGAGCGTTCCGCCCAGCAGGATCGGGCTTCGCAGTGGCGATAGCGAGAACGCCGACTTGGTTTCCGAGCGGCAGTTGCCGATGTGAACGTTCTCGAACAAAACCAACAGCAACAACAATGCGTTGCGAGCCGAAGCGGCTTGCGCCTCGGTGGCGCCTTCGGGCAGGAACCATCGGAACGTCAAGAACCCGATCCCGCCGATGACTAGCGCGGCGACGACGGTTCGTTCGATCATCAATTGATCGAAGATGCGTTCCGACGGCGAGCGAGGCTTGCGTTTCAGCACGCCCCCTTCGTTCGGCTCAAACGCCAACGCAACGTCTTGAATTCCATTGGTGACCAGATTCAGCCACAGGATCTGCACGGGCAGCAGCGGCAGGTAGGGAGTGCCGGTGGCGATGGCCAACGTCATCAGCACCAACTCGGCCGCACCGGTGGAGATCAACAGGTAGATCACTTTGCGAATGTTGTCGTAGGCGACGCGGCCCTGTTCGACACCGCTGACGATCGTGGCAAAGTTGTCGTCGCTGATGACAAGTTCGCCCGCTTCCCGAGCCACATCGGTGCCGCTCTTGCCCATCGCAACGCCGATATTGGAAACTCGAAGCGCCGGCGCGTCGTTGACTCCGTCGCCCGTCACGGCGACGAAGTGCCCAGCACTGCGAGCCGCTTCGACAATGTCCAGCTTCTGCCGCGGGGCGACGCGAGCAAAGACGCGCACGCGGCGGACCGCCTCGGCAATCTCCTCCTGCGATTTCCCCAACAGTTCGTCACCGGTCATGACCTGCGACTCGTCTTCGGCAAGCCCCAGTTGCCGCGCGATCGCCAGCGCGGTGACGCGATGGTCGCCGGTGATCATCGAAACCGAGACGCCCGCATCGGCGCAATCCTTCACCGCTTCCTTCACCCCCGGACGCAGTGGATCGATCATACCGACGAAGCCAAGAAAGCGCAGATTGGTCGGCTTTGCAGGAATCGATTCCGGCCTGATCGGTTCCTCGACGTGACCGTCGGCCAACGCAAGCACTCGATAGCCTTGTTCGGCCATGTGCGTCGCGGTTTGCTCCAACTGCTGACGGTCAAAATTCGCGTGGCTCGCTTCGCTGCACATCTCCAGCACGCGTTCGGGTCCACCTTTGACGAAGACCGACACACCGTCGTCGACGCGATTGTAGACCGCCGCGAATTGATGTTCCGACTCAAATGGAATCTGGTTCACCTGCGGGTGCGCATCGAGCGTACGCTCTCGGTCGCACCCCACTTTGTGCCCCAGCGAGAGAAATGCGACATCGACAGCATCGCCCCGCCAGTTCCACGTTCCATCGTGCGGATGCAGATCCGCTTCGTTGCAAAGGACTCCCGCGCGGGCTAGCTCGACAAGCGTCGTGCCGCTCTCTTGGCTCGCCGGCTTGCCGTCCTGCAAGACTTCGCCCGAAGGAATAAAGCCTTCGCCAGTCACCTGAAAGACCGCTCCGTCGGGAGCGTGGATTTCGCGAATCGTCATCTCATTACAAGTCAACGTTCCGGTCTTGTCGGTCGCGATCAGAGTGCAGCTGCCCAGTCCTTCAACGGCTGTCAAACGCCGCACGATCAAACCATGTTTGGCCATCCGCGTCGTGGCAACCGCCAGAGCGACCGTCATGGCGACGGGCAAGCCTTCGGGAATCGCCGCCACCGCCAACGCCACGGCGAACGTAAACATCTCGCCCACCGAATAGCCGCCCAACACAACGCCCATCGTTCCGATCGCGGCGGAGGCGACCAACATGATGATCGCAATCGCACGCGTGAACCGCTCCATCCGCTCCACCAGCGGCGGGCTGCCACCGGTGTCGCTCAGCACGTCGAGCGCCAGTTGGCCGACGCTGGTCGCACTGCCGGTGGCGACGACCAAGCCCTTGCCGCGACCTCGCGTCACGATCGATCCGGCGTAGGTCATGTTCAAGCGATCGGCAATCGGCGTCGCTTCGGGACCCTCCCAATTTGCATCCTTCGTCACCGGCAACGATTCGCCAGTCAACAACGATTCATCCGCTTCCAAGCCGTGAGCCGAGATCAAACGGATATCGGCGGGAATCCGGTTTCCCGATTCCAGCCAAACGACGTCGCCGGGGACGACACCTTCGGCATCGATCTCGGTCACTTCGCCATCGCGCTGCACCGTGGCGTGAATCTGCAACAACTTTTTCAAGGCGTGGCTGCTCTGTTCCGCCTTCCATTCCTGGTAGGAGCCGATGATCGCATTGAGCACCAGCACGCCCATGATGAATGCGGCATCTTTGACATCTCCCATCGCAACCGAAACGATCGCCGCGAGCGCGAGGATGTAGATCAGCGGACTGCGGAACTGACGCAGCACGATCGCCCACAGCGGAGTCGGCGGCTTTTGTGGCAGATGGTTAGGGCCGTATCTTTCCAGTCGCTGTTCCGCTTCGGCTCGGCTGAGCCCACGTTGCGTCGCATCCAATAGTTGCGACGCAGAGTCCGCATCGAGGCTGTGCCATGCAGCCATCGTTTGATCGTTGTTCATCTTGCTTTTAGCCTACGTTTGTCGTCCGTGATCTCTGCTGTCAATATTTGCAAATCGATACGCCTGCAAGAATGCCAAGCGTGTCCAGGGCGGCATGTCTCTTGCCTATGAAATGAAAGTCCGGTGGAGCGAGCGCAAATCCCGCCGGGGATCAGCTGCCGGTTTGGTTGTCGTCATCCGCCGCCGATTCGGGCGAAATGAAGGCATCGGGTTTGATCGTCAACAACGAACACTTCGCCAACTCGAGAACACGTTCAGCCGTGTTGCCGATCAGCGCTCCGGCGATTCCCGATCTCGCCATCGTTCCCAAGACGATCATCTCCACGTTCTCTTCATCTGCAAACTTGGCGACGGAGTCTCCCGCTTCGATTTTGCCTTCGATCAAATGGACGCGGCGATCCCGATGGCTCAATCCGAACGGTTCGAGCACCTCATCGACCTCTTTCGCGATATCCGCCTCGGAGCTTTTGCGGAAGTTGGCGAGATCGTTCGCAGAGAAGGTCGACTTTAACAGCGTCGGAGTAAACAGCACCCATGCATGCACGACGTGCATTTCCTTCTGCTGCAATTCCGCGAGCGACTTCGTGAGGTCCAGGACTTCGCGCGTCATCTTGTAGTGCGCCGAATTGTTCCGCGCGGGATCGATGGCGGCGACGATCCGCCCCGATGACGCTGCGTAGTTCGGGTGAATAAGCGCCAAGGCACAAGGACTGTTCCGCATCAGACGGCTGCCGGTGGTGCCGTAGAAGGCGGAACTGCGGCTGTTTGTTCCTCGCGTCACACGAACCAGCAGATCGTGGTCGGCGTGGAAGACCTCGTCGCAGAGCGCTCGCGACGTCTTGCCTCGCAGAACTTTTGTCGTGACGTCCAGTCCCTGTTTGCGAATCGGTTCGGCGAGCTCTTCGAGCTTCTGCTGCTTGTCGTCGAGCATCAACTGCTGATGAGCTTCCGAATGCGGGACGACGTTCCGTGCGATCCAGGAAAGATCGGGCAGCACATCGACAAGCGTCAACCGCGCCTTGCTGGGCACGGCGACCGAGAGCGCCCAGTCCAATGCGGGATGTGTGGTGCTGCGCGTGTCGAGAGCAATGAGAATGTTCCGAAATCGTTTCATGAAGTGCGGCCTGCGTTTGGAGCGTCGAGAACGGATGTGCGGCGAATCTGCTTTACGTTAAGCAACCGTTGTGCCAATAGAAATTTTTGGCGGTGCTAAGTGGATGGGGGGCGGGATCTGACAAGCACGTCGCCTACTGTGCGTCCTTGTCACACACTGCGCGCCTCATTGGGGATTGTCTGGCGATTCCAGAGGGCCCCGCGGGCTGGTGTTCATGGGCGGATTCATCGAGATTTCCCAACTCCGCCTTATTGCAACCTCTGGCTAGCGATACGCCTGCGTTGCGGCAAGTTGTGGAAGATTCGGGGGGGATTTCTTCGCGATATCACAGCGATTGAGGGCCTTTGCTGAGCTCAATCGCTCGCGCGATGAACGAGATCCCTTGTTGCCCTCTCACCGCGGTCCAATGGGGCGCACTTTGGGGCTCCGCTAGCCGGAGCATCGAGCTGGGATTCGGTCGTTGCCAGAAGGTGGGAGAGGCATTCCCGATCGAGCAATCCGCGGCTGGGGATTCCGAATCGCAGGATGCGTCTGCCAGGGGTCAGACGGCGGAAAGGACGCGTTGGATCGCTGCCTGAAGGTCGCTGCTGCGGATCGGTTTGACGAGGAATTCGTCGACGCATCCCCAACTATCGTTTTTGGGTTTGTCTTTCGAGGAGACGACGATAACGGGGACACGCTGCGTCTTGCGGATCTCGGCGACTGCTTCGAGTCCGCACAATTCGGACATCATGATGTCGGTGATCACGAGATCCGGTTCTTCGCGCTGACACAAATCGACAAGCTCTCGACCGTTGGCTGCGATCCCGACGACTTCATGCCCGAAGCGTGGCAGGATTCGCCGGAAATAGTCGCGAATTTCCGGCTCGTCGTCGGCGACGACGATTCGCAGAACTTTGGTCATGGATCTGTTCCTTCCAGGGGCAGCATAATTCTGAATTCAGCACCTCCCCCTTCGTCGCAGTTTCCCGCTGCAATCGTACCGGAGTGGGCGTCGATGATTCTCTTAGCAATTGCCATGCCCAAACCCGTCCCCTTCGATTTCGTCGTGAAAAACGCTTCGAAAGCTCGACTTTTCTGCTCCTCCGAAAGACCGGGACCGTTATCGCGGACCGAAACGCACACTCCGGGCGCGCCATTGAACACCCCGGACGAACATTCGATATGAATCCGAACCGGATCGCTTCCCGCCGCAAGCGCATTCTCGTAAAGGTTCCGGAACACCTGCTCCATCCGAAACGCGTCGATGTCGCAGACCGGATCGATCCCTTGCGGCTGCTCGATAAGCTCTGCGTCGCGGTGGGCATGCGCCGAATCGATCTGTGTCCACGCGCTCCGCCAGACGCTGCTGAGTTTGCGCGGCGATCGTTCCAGGTGGATCGGTGCCGCGTAATTGCGTAGCTCTTCCAGCAGATGATGCAGCGCGTCTTTTGCGTTGGCGATCTTTTGCAGATCTCGACTCGCTTCCGTACCCTCGACAATCTCGAACTCAAGCATTTCGACTCCAACTTGGATTCGTTGCAGCGCGTTGCGACTCTCGTGCGCAATCGCTGTATGCATCTGCCCAATCGTTGCCAACCGTTCGGATTGGACCAGTTGCTCGCGGGCGATTTGCAATTCTGTCATGTCGGTGATCAGTCCCTCCAGCGCCAGCAGATTGCCCTCTGCATCCCAGACGCCGCGGCCGTGATCCCACATCCAACGCGGCTGACCATCGCGATGGCGAATCCGATACACCACTTGATACGGTTGTTTCTTCGCAAGAGCCGATTGGATCTGATCCCACAATGCTTCCCTGTCTTCGGGCACGATCAGATCGAACCACTCGGGGCTGCCCGCCATGATGTCTTCCGCAGGATAGCCGCTCAAGTTTCGGCAACCATCGCTGATGAACTCGGTCGGCCAGTCTTTATCGTTGAGACAACGATAGGCGGCTCCGGGAAGGTTGCTGACCAAAGTCGCCAGCTGACGTTGGCTCTCTTGCAGCGCCGCCTCGGTCTGCTTGCGCTGCGTCACATCGCGAGCGATGATCGAGTAACCGATCGTCGCTGCTTCGGGACTGCGGATCGCCGAGATCGTCAACGACACGTCGATCCGCCGGCCATCTTTCGCCACACGGACGGTCTCGAACTGGTCGATCTGCTCCCCACGCTGCAGGCGCCCCTGCAGTTCCTGGAACTCGTCACGTCGGTCTTCGGGGATCAGAATCGAGATCGGCTGACCGACCGCCTCGTCCGCCGAATATCCGTAGATCTGCTCGGCACCTCGGTTCCACGTTTCGATCGTGTTGTCCAAGCTATTGCTGATCACGGCGGCGTCGGTCGATTCGACAATCGCCACCATCCGCCGCTGCGCTAAATCGACTTGCACCCGCTCGATGGCCAGTCCCGCCAGATTCGCGCAGTGCGTGGCGAACGTCAGGTCACTCTCCTCTGGAACGCAAGGCTCGTGGCAATACATCGCAAACGCCCCAAGAACATCTCCAGTCGACGAAACGATCGGTTCGGACCAACATGCGCGTAGATTAGCCCGAGCTGCCAAGTCGCGGTAATCGTCCCACAGCTGGCTTTTCTGTATATCGTCGACAATGACGCGTTGCCCCGTGAAGGCGGCAGCCCCGCATGCGCCGGCCGATGCCCCCATCGCAACCCCGTCGATTGCCTTGGAATAGGATTCGTCGAGCCCGACGGTCGCGCCATGCCGCAGCGTGCCACTCTCGCGATCCAACAACATCACGCAGCCGAGGGTTCCCGGGCGTGTCCGTTCGGCAAACGTGACGAGAGTTGTCAGAACCTTTTCCAAGGAATCGCCTCGCGCCAGACATTCGAGCACCTCGGTGTGACCACGCAGCTCTGATTCCAACCGCTTGCGATCGGAGATGTCGCGAACGATCCCCGAAAAAATCCGCTGCCCCGCGATCTGCAGTTCACTAACTGCAAGCTCCATCGGAAACGTCGAACCGTCCTTCCGGCGACCGATCACTTCACGCCCGATCCCGATGATCTTCCTCTCGCCCGTCGCGAGGTAGTTTCCGACGTAGCGATCGTGTTGCGAGTGATACGGTTCGGGCATCAACTCTTTAACGTTGCGACCGATCGCCTCCGCGGCGGCGTACCCAAACAACCGCACCGCAGCCGGATTGAACGACTGGATCGTCCCTCGCTGGTCGATCGTGATGATCGCGTCGACAGCCGATTCGACCACCGCCTTGGTCAACGCTTCGGAACCCTCCTGCGAGACATGCGTCGCGTCGATGTCGGTGCTGATTCCAAACCAATGGGTGACCTCGTTGTTTTCGTCGAACATCGGCTCGGCGCGGACCAGATGCCAACAGTAGCTTCCATCGGCCATTCGATAGCGGGTCTGAAACTCATAGCTTTTTGGATTGCGAACCATCCTCCCCCAGTCGTTGACGACGCGATCACGGTCCTCGGGATGAATCACGTCCGACCACCCCCAACCGATCGCTTCATCCGGAGACTGTCCGGTGCGCTCATGCCACTTTCGGTTGAAGAAATCAGCCTCGCCATCGGGACGGCAGGTCCAGACAAGCGAAGGTAAAGGATCGGCCAGTTGTTGAAAGTGTTGATTCATTGCTACAGCTCTCTCGCTCGATGCATCGAAGTCTCATTCCGCAACGCCAACTCCCTCCCAGGTCATGACGGGAAGCCGCTACGGTCAAACGGGATGCCTGGTGCACGACCGGCTCGATTCGAATCGGAATATTCTAACGCGATTCGACATCTTAACCATGACGAAGGATACGTCTGAACACTGGTTTGGGGGGCGGGAACAGGCAGAGTCCTCACACGAAACGGAACCGCCAGCAAGGCAAATCCTTGTTTCAAATTGAGCGATCCAATGGCACACCCTAGCGTACGGTTCCTCCGGAAAATCGGACGCCTGCGCATGCCGGGGAATTGGGCAAAGCAAAAAAAGTTTCAGCCCTGGATCCGCCAGTTCGCACGATCGGCCATTCGCGATAGACTACCGAAATGACAGAAGACACCTTTGATATATTGTTCGTCGAGGACGATCCGGAGTTCAGCTCAGGCTACGTTCGATGGTTCGATAAACACGGACACAGCGTCGAACACGCGACCACTGGGCAGGAAGCGGTCCGCCGATGCGATCAGCGTGAATTCGACATCATCGTGCTCGATTGGAATCTGCCGGGACTGAGCGGGCTGGAACTCGTGCAGCGGATGTGCGAAGAAAATCCCGATACCGAGATCATCGTGCTGACCGGCGAGGGGACGATCGAAAAGGCTGTCGAATCGATGCGCCGCGGCGTCTTCGATTTTCTGTCCAAACCGTTTTCGATGAGTGGTCTCGAACGACGCTGCAAAGCGGCACTCGAACGCAGACGGCTGAAAATGGAAAACGCCCGATTGCGCGAAGTCATCGACCGCGGACGGACGCCCGATCGCAAGATGATCGGGGAATCGAAACCGATGAAGACGCTTTACCGGTTGATCGATCGCGTGGCTCCCACCGACAAAGCCGTTCTGATCCAAGGCGAAAGCGGAACGGGAAAAGAACTTGTCGCACAAGCGATTCACGCCGGCAGTCCTCGCGCACAACGCCCCCTCGTCACGATCAACTGTGCGGCGCTGCCGGAACAGTTGGTCGAGAGCGAACTGTTTGGACACGAGAAGGGAGCGTTCACCGGAGCGACTGCCGCAAAGCCGGGGCTATTTGAAATCGCCGACGAGAGCACGCTGTTCATCGATGAGATCGGGGAACTGCCGCTCTCGCTGCAGCCCAAGTTGCTGCGCGTGCTCGAAGATGGTTCGCTGCGCCGCGTCGGATCGCATAAGCAGCGCCGCGTTAACGTCCGCATCGTCGCGGCAACCAACCGCGACTTGCAACAAGAGGTGGCGGAGCATCGATTCCGCGAAGATCTGTTCTACCGCATCAATGTGATGCCGCTGAATCTACCGCCGCTGCGGCAGCGGACCGGCGACATTGAATTGCTGATCGATCATTTCCTTGGCAACGATTGGGAGATCGAAGCCGATGCCCGCGCCGCGTTGCTCAACTGCCAATGGCCCGGCAACATCCGCCAACTGATCAATACGATCGACCGCGCCCAGATCCTCGCCGACGACGGCGTCATCACGATCGAAGACCTTCCGGCCGAAATGACGTCCCGGAAAAAGAGCGTGGTTTCCGAAAAGGCCCCCGCAGACAGTTCGATCTACGCGGTGATGCGGGCCCATCTGATCGACGTGCTCCGGCGCGAGCAAGGCAATAAAACCCAAGCCGCGCAGGCCCTCGGCGTCGACCGCCGCAAGCTGTATCGGATGCTGCTGCAATACGACATCGGCGAATAGCTCTCGCCTGGGTGCCACTGGCTTTGCCAGTGTTTTTTTATCGAAGTCCCAAGGTTGGCATCACCGAGCCAAGTTGCCAAGGTGTTCGATCTCCAACGAAACGTCCCGCAAATCGAAGCTCAGCAGTACCCTGGTGGCACTGGCTTTGCCGGTGCTGTTTTAATCGAAGCCCAACGTGGGCATCACCGAACCAAGTTGCCAATGTCGTGGCTCTTCAACGTCGTGTTCTGGGGCCAAGGACACTGGTCGGTCGTCGGAGATTTTCTGGGTTGGAAACCGTTTCGATGATCAACGTTTTGGGACTTCGGCTCGACGCACGGGCAAAGCCCGTGGCACACCGGGTGGTGGGTGGCACTGGCTTTGCCGGTGCCGTTTTAATCGAAGTCCCAACGTGGGCCTCAACGAACCAAGTTTCCAACGTGTTCGATCTCCAACGAAACGTCCTGCAAATCGAAGCTCAGCAGTACCCTGGGTGGCACTGGCTTTGCCGGTGCTGTTTTAATCGAAGCCCAACGTGGGCATCACCGAACCAAGTTTCCAAGGTGTTCGATCTCCAACGAAACGTCCTGTAAATCGAAGCTCAGCAGAACCCAGGGTGGCACTGGCTTTGCCGGTGCCGTTTTAATCGAAGCCCAACGTGGGCATCACCGAACCAAGTTTCCAACGTGTTCGATCTCCAACGAAACGTCCTGCAAATCGAAGCTCAGCAGAACCCTGGGTGGCACTGGCTTTGCCAGTGCTGTTTTAATCAAAGTTCTAAGTTTGGCATCACCAAACCAATGATCCAACGTCGTCAATCTTCAACGATCGGTCCTTGGTTCGAAGAGGATTGGTTCGGTCGCCGAAAAGGGCTGTTGAATTTGGATGCCGTTTTGATGATCAACGTTTTGGGACTTCGGGGCACAGCACGGGCAAAGCCCGTGGCACCCTGACCCTGGGTGCCACTGGCTCTGCCAGTGCTGATTTAATCGAAGTCCCAAGGTTGGCATCACCAAACCAAGTATCCAACGTCATCAATCTCGATCGATAGGTCCTTGGTTCGAAGAGGATTGGTTCGGTCGCCGAAAAGGGCTGTTGAATTTGGATGCCGTTTTGATGATCAACGTTTTGTGACTTCGGGGCACAGCACGGGCAAAGCCCGTGGCACCCTGGCCCTGGGTGGCACTGGCTTTTCCAGTGCTTTTTCTATCGAAGTCCTAAGGTTGGCATCACCCCGCCAAGTTGCCAAAGTCGTGGCTCTGCAACGTCGTGTTCTGTGTCCAACGACACTGGTCGGTCGTCGGAGATTTTCTGGGTTGGAAACCGTTTCAATGATCAACGTTTCGGGACTTCGGGGCACAGCACGGGCAAAGCCCGTGGCACCATGATCGCTTCAAAATTGATGGTTCGATTGACTTGCCGAATGTCAGTGAAGAGACTGGTCTCTTTAAAGGTCGCCTCCGGGCGTGGCTCGCCCCCCTTCACCAGTTTGGTAAACAAATGTCTGCGGAACATTTGCAACGGAAGTCCTTCGTGACACGTATCGCCCGCCAACAAACCCGACGTGTTTGTGCGGCGTTTTTCCTGCGAACATTTTCGATTTTCGCACTCGCAGTGACCCTCGTGGCATTGCAGTCGATGACGCCCGCCGCGGCGGAAGACGATGCGGCGGCAAAGCCCAACATCGTCGTGATCCTTGTCGACGACATGGGCTACGGCGATCCAGGCTGCTTCAATCCGGAGTCGAAGATTACGACACCTCATATCGATTCGCTAGCCCGCGACGGGATGCGGTTCACGGACGCCCATGCGCCGGGACCGTTGTGCCACATGTCCCGCTATGGCCTGATGACCGGGCGTTATCCGTTTCGCACCGACGTCAGCCGCTGGCCGACACAACCGTTGATCGCACCAGGCCAGATGACGATCGCTTCGCTGGCTAAATCCCAGGGCTACCAAACAGCGATGGTTGGCAAGTGGCATCTCGGTTTCAAAGAGAACGGGTACGACCAACCGCTGCCCGGTGGTCCCGTCGACTGCGGCTTCGACAGCTTCTTTGGAATCCGCGCTTCGACCGATATCCCTCCCTATTTCTACATCCGTGGCAACGAAGCCGTTCAACCGCCGAGCGACCGGATCGAAGCGAACAGCAGCGAAGGCTGGTCGCCGATTCAAGGTGAGTTCTGGCGTGCTGGCGGCATCGCTCCCAATCTGCAATTGAAAGACGTCCTGCCGCGGTTTACCGAAGAAGCGACGTCGATCATCAAGCGACACGCAGAGAACAAGAAGGACGCGCAGCCCTTGATGCTCTATCTCGCCTATCCCGCTCCCCACACGCCATGGCTCCCTTCCGAAGCCTTTGCCGGCAAGAGTGGAGCGGGGATGTACGGCGATTTCCTGATGATGGTCGACGATCAAATCGGCCGCGTTCTCGACGCGTTGCGGGCTGCGGAAATGGAAGACGATACGCTGGTTGTCTTCACTTCGGACAACGGGCCGGTCTGGTACGACGCCGATACCGAGCGGTTCGATCACGATTCCACAGGCGGCCTGAAAGGAATGAAGGGGGACGCATGGGAAGCTGGCCACCGGATGCCGTTTATCGCCCGATGGCCGAACCGCGTTGCAGCGGGAAGTACGAGCGAACAACTTGTCTGCTTTACCGATCTGTTGGCGACGATGGCTGATCTTTTTGAGGTTCCGCTGCCGGACGACGCGGCTCCCGACAGCTACAGCTTCCTCCCGGCTTTGACCGGCAAAGCCGCCGGCGAAACCGAACTGCGAGATGAGTTTGTGATGCAACCTGGCGCCCGGTCGATGATGACGATCCGTCAGGGCAACTGGAAACTGATCACCGCGCTCGGTTCGGGCGGCTTCAGCAAACCGTCGCGGATTTCATCGGGCGCTGGAGACCCCGCGGGCCAGTTGTACGACCTTGGGAAAGATCTCGGCGAATCGAATAACCTCTACGCGGCAAAACCAGAAATTGTCACTCGTTTGACGGCGCAACTCAAACAAATTGTTGAATCCGGACGCAGCCGACCGCTGGCGGCCAGCAAAGATGTCGCGCGCGTCGATCCCGGTTCGCTCGATGGCAAAGTGATGTGCGGCTACCAAGGTTGGTTCAGCTGTGACGGCGACGGTAACGAAATGGGCTGGACTCATTGGGCCCGCAATCCACGCAAACCGTTTGCTCCCGGAAACGTAACGGTCGACCTCTGGCCCGACCTCAGCGAATTCAGCCCCGAGGAAAAGTATGCCACCGGTTTTCGGCATGCCGACGGCCGCGTGGCGGAAGTCTACAGCAGCACAAACCGGCAGACGGTACTGCGTCATTTCCAGTGGATGCAGGAGTATGGAATCGACGGCGTCTTTGCACAGCGGTTTGCCAACGGTCTAAAAAATGAAACACTCAAGCGGCAGAAGGATGCCGTGCTTGAGAACGTTCGCGCCGGAGCGGATCGATATGGCCGCACGTTTGCGGTGATGTACGATCTGAGCGGTCTGCGAGCTGGCGAAGTCGCCAACGTCTGGGACGACTGGCGTTCGCTTCGGGAAGAACAAAAAATCACAACAAGCCCCGGCTACCAGCACCACGAAGGAAAGCCGGTCGTGGCAGTTTGGGGCGTCGGTTTCAACGACGATCGCAAATACTCGCTGGCCGAGTGCCATGAATTAGTCCGTCGATTGAAAGCCGATGGATGCACGGTGATGCTGGGCGTTCCCTCTTGGTGGCGTGAAGGAACGCGCGACGCAGTCGATGATCCGGCATTGCTCGAGGTTTTGAATCTGGCCGATGTACTGAGTCCCTGGACGATCGGCCGGTATCGAACACCGAAAGAAGCGTCGCGCCACGCGGCTCAAGTTTGGCAGCCCGATCAGAAATGGTGCGCTGATCGTGAGATCGATTTCCTGCCCGTCGTTTATCCAGGTTTCAGCTGGCACAACCTGAAGGGAGCGCCGCTCGACGCGATCCCACGCCTCAAGGGCGAGTTCTTGTGGTCGCAAATTGCGGCGGCGAAACGGATAGGCAGCCGGATGATCTACGTGGCGATGTTTGATGAAGTCGACGAGGGGACGGCGATCTTTAAGTGCACCAACGATCCACCGGTCGGCGAAGGTGTCGAGTTTCTGACGTACGATGGATTGCCCAGCGATCATTATCTGAAACTGGTCGGCCACGCCGCGAAAGTGCTCCGCGGCGAAGCTCCAGCGACCGACACACTGCCGACGCTACCAAGTCGCTCCGTTTCTCGAACGCCCGACCTTTATTACGACGACACGCGCGATCCGGCCCGATAAATTGTCCGTCGCAAGCGGTTGGCCATCGCGTCAGCGCGAACCGAAGCCCCGGGCGTCGTTGATACACCAATTCGCCAGCTGATAGAATCAACGCCGCCGATCAATCCAACCGAAAACGCTATTCCTGGCCCGACGTGACTCCACCGAATCGAATCAACCTGCCAACTCTCTGTCTCCGTCTGGGAGCGTTTCTTTGCTTCGCCGGTTGGACCTGGGTTCATTATTACTGGGAGGGCCCCTACGGCGTGCTGCTGTGGCACGACGCGACCTTCGAATTCGCCACGTGTATGGGGCTGACGTGGGAAGAGTTTGTTGGTGACGGGTTCAACGATGGCTTCGTGCAGCAATGGATCGCCAAACTCTGGTGGCTCTACCTCGCCTGCACTCTCTTGACGATTACGGTCCGCCAAAAGTCGTGGCTTCAGATGGTCGGTTTAGTTCTGGGCAGCGGCCTGCTGGTCGTGCTCAGCTACGCCGCTTACGTCGCCTCGCAAAACCAGCTGCCGATGTTCATCGAACACGGCGGGCAGATGCTCAGCCCAATTCTGCTTGTCATGGCGTTGGCTCTCGGCGCCCGACACCGCGCGACGGTGATCACCGCGATCGTCGCCGTCATCCTGACCTTCGCGGGGCACGGCAGTTATGCACTCGGGCTGTGGCCGACGCCCGGGAACTTCTATGCCATGACGACGCTGATCCTCGGCGTCGAATATCCCACCGCTCAAACGATGCTGCGAATCGCAGGAGTCCTCGATTTTGTCGTCTGCATCGGGATCTGCATTCCCTACCTGCGACGCCCGGCCGCGTTGTACGCCAGCCTCTGGGGATTTTTGACAGCCATCGCCCGGCCAGTTGCCGGTATGTCGTGGGGACTCAACTACTGGGGCGCCGACCAATACCTGCACGAAGCGGTGCTGCGAGCCCCTCACTGCTTGATCCCACTGTATCTGTTTTTATTGTGGCGGCAACCACCTTCGACGGACAATTTGGATAAACTAGAGCCGACTGACTCCGAACTAATGGGAAACGAATGAAGCCGCAAAACTACAACCATCTTGGTCTCTACAAATCACTTGCTCTCGGTTGTCTGGCGATGCTCTTCGCCGCCACGCCGCTGCTGGCTCAGCCCGGTACGAAGAAAAAGCCTAGACGCAATCTGTTGGCGATTCCCGAGGTGGAGCGTAGCGAAGTCATCTGTTTCGCGCTCTACACCGTTCACGACAACACGCTTAAGTTGACAGCCCAGTTGTATCCGTTGGAATCGAGCGACGACCGAACCGTTCGTCTGGAAATCGAAAAGGATGGCAAGTGGGTCGAAGTCGCCAAAACCAAGGTGATCGAAACGGGCTGGACGGCGCCGTTCCGCGTCGAGAACTGGGATGACGCACAACAACGCAAGTATCGTGTGATGCATGGTCTCAAAGCGAGCTACGAAGGGATCATCCGCAAGAACCCCGTCGACAAAGATGAGATCGTCGTGGCTGGCTTTACCGGCAATTCGATCCAACCGGCTCACGGCGGCGACATCTCTCGCCAAGACCTGATCGACAACGTGAATCGAATCGACGCCGACGTCTTGTTCTTCTCCGGCGATCAAGTCTACGACCACAACCGTCACTACGCCGCGTGGTTGAAGTTTGGCCGCGATTTTGGCGAGATCATCAAAGACCGACCGACCCTTTGTCTGCCCGACGATCACGATGTGGGGCAGCCGAACTTGTGGGGCGAAAACGGCAAGATCTCGACGCTCAGCGGCAATGCCGACGGTGGCTATCGCCAACCGGGAGTCTATGTGCAGGAAGTCGAACGAGCTCAGACCAGCCATCTTCCCGATCCTGTCCATCCGCGGAAGATCGGGCAAGGAATCGGTGTCTATTACACCAACTTGAACTGGGGCGGCATCGACTTCGCGATCCTCGAAGACCGCAAATTTAAGTCGGGCCCCGCGGGCCGAGTTCCTAAGCAGGGACCGCGCCCCGACCACATTCGCAATCCGGAATACGACCCGGCCAGTGTCGACGTCGACGGCGCGGTTCTACTTGGCCAGCAGCAACTCGATTTCCTCGACGCTTGGGCCGCCGACTGGCATCAGGCGAAGATGAAAGTCGCCCTTTCGCAAACGATCTTCTGCGGCGGAGCTCACATTCACGGCGCCGCCAACGGCCGACTGCATGCCGACATGGACTCCAACGGCTGGCCACAAACCGGCCGCAACAAGGCCCTGAAATCGCTCCGCAAAGCGTTTGCCTTCCACTACGCCGGCGACCAACACTTGGCGACGCTCTTCCATCATGGCGTCGATGAATACCGCGACGCCGTCTGGTCGTTCTGCGTGCCCTCGATCGCCAATCTGTATCTGCGTTGGTGGGAGCCGTTGGAACCTGGCGCGAACCGCGAACCGGGTAGCCCCGAATACACGGGCGACCAACTGGATGGCTTCGGCAACAAGGTTACCAACTACGCCGCCGCCAATCCGGAAAAGATGCCCGCCGGCAATCTGCTGAACACCCGCGCCGCCGGCTTCGGCATCGTCCGCCTGAACACAAAGACCCGCGAGATAACGATGGAGTGTTGGCCGCGGAACGTCGACGTCACCGATCCGTCGGCCAAACAGTATCCCGGCTGGCCGCGGACGATCTCGCAATTCGACAACTACAATCCACCCTCTTGGGGGCAGCTGGGTGAGTTGACGTTTGACGTCGATTCACCGGTCGTCCAGTTGGTCGATTCCGCTAACGGCGAGATCCTCTATACCGTTCGCGTCAGCGGAAAACGCTTTGCTCCCGGGGCTCCGAAAGGCAAAACCTTCCACGTCAAAGTTGGCAAAGACAGCCCCGACACGGTCGTGATCAAAGACGCCAATGTCGGCAGCCCCGCCCAATCGGTCCAGGTGAAATAGCGCGGGTGCCGCGGCACCGACGACATTGTAAATGGCCGAGTCCTCTGCGACGCAAGGGACTCGGCGCCAGTGGCCTACGGTTTGAAGGCTTGTTTAAAACGTCATGTCCGGCGATAGCTTGAGGAGACGGACTGATAGCAGCTCTGCGATCGCTGACGTTTTAACGCGAAACGCTGCTTTGTCCTGCTGAAGTCCCGCACGATGGCGCGGCATCGTCCTGGAAGGCCAGGTCGGTCGAACAGACGCCGGTCGATGGGAGTTCCAGGTGGACGTCGCGAGCCGCCTCGAGATCGCCCGCAAGTTCGGCGACGATCGAACGGACTTGTTCGTAACCTGTCATCATTAAAAAGGTCGGCGCACGCCCGTAGCTTTTCATCCCCGCCACGTAAAATCCGC
Source organism: Rosistilla ulvae (assembly GCF_007741475.1). Lineage (NCBI taxonomy): Bacteria > Pseudomonadati > Planctomycetota > Planctomycetia > Pirellulales > Pirellulaceae > Rosistilla > Rosistilla ulvae. Next base: position 3,076,134 of record NZ_CP036261.1, read on the forward strand.
TTTCGGGGTGCCGCAGTTCAGCCGCTCCATGAGGCGGCACCGATCCACAGCTGTGGCGGTTTGGATCGATCAAAGGTCCTAGGGTTCGGGTCGCTTCGGTCGCTGGATCCAGGTCCAGTCGCAGTTCCCGCAGCATGGCCAAGTTCGGTCGCGACCCCGCCGAGACAATGATCTCGTCGACAACCACCTGCGGATTCCCCTGCAGGTCGCTGATTTCGAGACCGTCGCCATGTTGCTTGACCGCTCCGATCGATAGCCCTGTCAAAAGGGAGACGCTGCCGTCGTCGACCGCTTGTTTTACGCGAGTCCCCAGAGCACCACGCTCCGCGATTTCATCGGCACTCCCGCCTCCCCAAAGTTTGGCCGGGTTGCTGCGACGGACAGCCCAGGCGACCAACGTTGACGGCGACGCTTTTGCCAGCTCGACGAGACTCAAAACGTTACCCGTCGCCGAGTGTCCCGAACCGACAACGAGGACGCGTTTGCCGGCGTAGCGGTCGCGGTCGCGGCACAGAATGTCGGGCATCCCGTAGCGGATGTTGGCTTGGAACTGCTGCTCGCCGTCGGCCGGAATGCCACCCGCTCCCATTGGGTTCGGATCGCTCAGAGTTCCCGAAGCGTCGATCACCGCGCGTGCATAGAACCGCTGCGGGCCTGTCGGTGTTTCGGTAACGATCATAAAACCGGCTGCATCGCGACGGCCGTCCTTCATCCGATCGTGTCCCTCACGCGACACCGAGACGACTTTGTGATCCAGTCGAATGTGAGGCGCAATGTCCGAGTGTGCGGCCAGCGGATCGAGAAACGTTTCGACAAATTCTGCCGCGTAGGGAACGTAAGCTCCCTCTGGCTGCTGCCAGTTCGATTCCGACTCCAGCAGCCTTTGGCCCGCGGGGTCGATCAGGTAGGACCACGGCGTGAACAACCGGACGTGGCCCCAAGACCGAATGCCGGCGGCGACCTTTGATCCCGCTTCAAGAATAATAAAGTCTTGCCCTCGTTCGACGAGATTTGCCGCAGCGGCGAGCCCAACGGGTCCGCTGCCGATGATGGCGACGGGAAGCGAGTTCTGGGACTCCGCCTGCGGCGCAGGCTTCGGCAGCGGAGCGATGTTTGAAATCGTTGTCGGTTCGGCTGGACTAGGAGTCCCGCAACAACTAGCTGCCGGTTTCTCGTCGGCTGTCGAGCAGCTGTCACCGGTCAAACCGATAGGAGCCGAACCACAGCAGCCCCCGCCGCCGGGGACTACATCCTCGGAAGCTGTGTGGGATGTTGACGGAGGATAAAGACTCTCCTTGGCGAGGATGAAGTCGCGGCGAGAAGGTTGATGCTGATTCATGATGTGCCCTTCGATGATGTGGGTTGAATTCGATGGAGTCGATACAGCAAGCCACCAAACGACGTTAGCTTTACACACGCTTAACAGTGGTTCGCAACAGCGGTTTCCATTGCGACCGTTGCCATCGATAGCTGGTAGCACGATTCGAACTCCGGACACTTCCGACACGCGTCCCATTGCTTGATATCGGTTTCGATATGCGGCTTGCTCTGAATCATTCCGTGCGACTCGTCGGTCCGAATCGAAAAAACTTTACCCATCGGATCTCCCGAGCCAACCCGGCGTGGGAAGATCTTTCCAAAACAGGTTTTATGTTCCGTCTCGTTCATAGCTCACCCTCCAAGCTTGTCTGTGGTTGCATTACGATTGCTTCATTCATTTCGTTTCCCGTTCCGCCAGCAAACCAGCCCTTGGTCTTCAGGCAGAATTTCACTAACGCCAACATCAACGGCACTTCGATCAACACGCCGACAACAGTTGCCAATGCCGCACCGGATGACAATCCGTACAGCATCGTCGCCGTTGCAATCGCGACTTCGAAGTGGTTCGAGGCGCCGATCATTGCGGTCGGTGCCGCGGTTTCGTAGTTGAATCCCAATCCCTTCGAGATCCCGTATCCGAGTGCGAAGATCAGGACCGTTTGTAGGGTCAGCGGAATCGCGATCCAAAGGATTGTCAGCGGGTTCGCGACGATCGTCTCCCCTTTGAAGGAGAACAACAGAACCAGCGTCGCCAACAGCGCCGTGGTCGTGACGGGAGTCAGGTATCGCAAGAACCGATCTCGGAACCACGCTTCTCCCTTCGTCGCGAATAACCACTTCCGCGTAAAGTATCCGGACACCAACGGCAGGGCGACGTAGATCGCGATCGACAACAACAACGCCTTCCACGGGACCGGCAACTGGCCAACTCCCAACAGGAAACCGCCCAGCAGTCCGTACAGCACCAGCATCGTCAACGAATTGATCGCCACCATAATCAACGTGTGGCCGTCGTTACCTTTGGCCAGATATCCCCACACCAAGACCATCGCCGTGCAGGGTGCGATCCCCAACAGGATGCATCCGGCGAGATAGCTGCGCCACAGCGGCACCTGCAGCATCTTCACCCCATCGACGAGGACAACTTCTCCCGCACCATAGGTCGCACCGACTTCGACGTCCGCGCCCAACGGAGCTTTGACATAATCGACCGCATCGGGCCCGATCAGCCCCAGGAAAACGGTCCCCAAGAAAAAGCTAGCGATCGCGTACATCGTGAACGGTTTGATTGCCCAGTTGATCAACAGTGTCAATCCGACGGGCCGGATCGCCTTGCCGGCGCGAACGACTTCGCCAAAGTCGATCTTGACCATGATCGGGAACATCATGAAGAACAGGCAGATTGCGATCGGTATCGAGACGACCGGGGCATCTCCGGAATAGATCGCCATCGCGTCGAGCGACTTCGCCAACCCCGGGGCAACCTTTCCCAACACGATCCCCGCGACGATGCACAGTCCAACCCAGACCGTGAGGTAGCGTTCAAAGAACCCGATCCCGCCACCGGAATTCGGCGCGTCGTTTCCGGGGCAACTCGATGTTTCGTCCATTTGCTCTTCTCGCTTCGTGTTCCGCTAAACAGTGCATCGCCGATAAACGATTGCGATGTTCAAAAAAAGGGAGAGATGGTCCGCTACACTCTGTCCGCGGCGCGACAAAACCGTCGCCACCTTCACTCTACTCCGCTTATCGGCGATAGACGATAAAGACTACAGTCTTTTCCCGCGGAAGTCAAACGGCACCCTCCGCCGCACCAAATACCAGCACGAGACGCAAGCGAGTGGACGAGTAAGTAGCACCGAACCACTCGCTTGCGCGTCGTGCTAGTATGGGCGCTCAGATGTGATAGCCCACGCGAACCAATACCTGCACGACGCGCAAGCGAGTGATACCGAACCACGAGTTCGCACATCGTGCAAGAAGGTCGCCTTTCGCTCCGCGAAAGTGCGTTACGCACTCATCGCTCTTTCGCGGAGCGAAAGGCGACCAACAAGCCTCCGCGGCAAAGCCAATACAAGCACGAAGCGCAAGCGAGTGAACGAGTAAGTGTCATCGAATCACTCGCTTGCGCTTCGTGCTAGTATGCCAACGCGACACTCTTCCCAAAAAAATCTGATCCCCTTTGGTCGAGCGCGCAAGCAATCGCTTCGAGCCCGCAAAACACAACGTCCCGGGACTCCAGATCCCGCTCGGCCGTCACCTGCCAAACTCCGCTGGCAACCGCTTTTCCGAAATTCCGCTGAATCTCCTATATGCGCGCGGACGAATACAGCATTAGTATTCGCTTAGGCGGATATGCTTTGTGAAGCCGCTGCCCCAACGCTATCCCGCTCTGTTCCTACAGAGGGGATTCCGTTTCCCCAACCGAAGGATTGTCTGATGAAACGCACAAAATCGCACGTTCGAACGCTCGCCGCTTTGACTCTCGCCGCCTGCTCACTGGCCGGAACAACTCCGGTTACGGCTCAGCAAACGACGTCGACCGTCTTCGCTGGCCCCGCCGACGCGGCGTTGCAAAACGCGTCCCGCGACGGGAAGTATCTGTTTGTCTATTTCTGGAAACAGGATGACCAACAGACTCAGTCGATGCAGGGCGTGTTCGATCAAGCGACCGGCGCGATGGCGAATGTCGCCAATGCGATCCGCGTGAACATCACCGATCCTACCAACGCATCGATCGTCGAAAAGTTCGGCGTCAGTCGCGCTCCGATGCCACTCTCGCTGGCGATCGCTCCCAACGGCGCCGTCACCCAAGGGCTGCCGGTATCGTTCAACGAAAATCAGTTGCGGGAAGCTGTCGTCAGCCAGGGGACGGCTGCCTGTTTAAAAGCGATGCAGGATCGCAAGTTGGTTTTGTTGTTCGTGAAGCAAAACATCGACGCTACCGCTTTCCAAGGCGCTCGTGAATTGACGCAGGACGAACGCTTCGCCGCTTCGACTCAGATCGTCAACATCGATCCGACCGACGCGTCGGAGCAGAGCTTCCTGCAGACGTTGAAGGTCGACGCCTCTGCCGGTAACGGAGTGCTGGTTGTCATGACGCCTGCGGGACAGCCGGTCGCGACGATTGCTGAAAACGCGACTAAAGATCAGATCATCCAACGCTTGACCGCTGCCAGTACATCTTGTTGCCCCGACGGAAAGTGCGCTCCCGGCCAGCAATGTTGCCCCGGCGGCAACTGCGCTCCCGCCAAGAAGTAGTCGTCTCGATCTGTCCACACCACACCAAGTCATCGATTCAGAGTCAGGAGACCAACTGCATGAACCTCAAAAAACTAGTCTGGCGAGAGCTCTTTGAGCGGAAGAGCCAGATGATCACGATCTTTGTCGGCATTCTGTTGGGCATCACCACCGTGATCGCCATCAAGAACATCACCTACTATTCCGAGATGGCTGTTGCGCGGGAGATGGACAGCTTGGGTGCCAACATCTTGGTGCTTCCCAAGTCGGTTACGCTGCAGGATTACTACTCAGCCGATATACACAACGAGACGATTCCTGAGGAATACGCCCTGCGGCTGACGATGTCGAATCTCGCCGGCGTCGACAACCTGTCGCCTAAATTGTGCGTGCCTGTCGACTTGGAAGGGCGTCAGTTCACGCTGACCGGAATCCTGCCCAAGAGTGAATTCCAGGCCAAAGCGGCTTGGGGTGGCGCCGGGATCTTCTCGCGCCCAATCGGTTGTGGAGCGATCGACGTCGGCGTCGCCGCTGAGCCGGAGGACAAGAAAACGCTCGTTCGCAATCGCGTAATCGACGATCTGGCGACCGATGAAGCGTTGGTCGGCGCGGATACCGCGTCGGTCCTGGGGATCGAAGAAGGCCAAACGCTCGACCTGATGGGCAAACAGTTCTCCGTCGTTGCGGTGTTGCCCGAAACGGGAACCGTCGACGATTCGCGGATCTTCGCTCATCTGCACACGGTGCAAGAGATGGCGGACAAAGAGGCGGTGGTCAGCTGTATCGAGATCGTCGGCTGCTGCAAAGAGATCTCGGCCGGACTTGTCGACAACGTCAACAAGTTGCTCCCCGAGGCGAAGGTTGTCACGGTGACTCAGGTCGTTGCGACGCAGACCAAAGTCAACGGCATGATGGAGCAGTTGTCGATGATCTTTGTTGCCATCATCGTGGTTATCGGTGGGGCGGGGATCGCAAACTTCATGTTCGCTAACGTCTACGAACGCCGTCGCGAGATCGGCACGCTGATGTCGCTGGGGGCGGAGTCGCATTTGATCCTGCGGATCTTTTTGCTCAAGGCGTTGTTGTTGGGATTTGCCGGTGGCGTGGGCGGATTTCTGATCGGCACTGCTCTGGCCGTCACGCTCGGGCCACGCTTGGCCAACGTTCCCGTGCTACCGATGCCGGTCCTGGCGTTGTGGGCGATCGGAATCTCCGTCGGCACGACTCTACTGGCCAGCTACTTTCCCGCTCGCAATGCGGCTCGTCTCGATCCCGTCACATCCTTTCAGGAGGTTTAAACCATGTTGTCGATGGAAAATGTAACGAAGACTTACGAGATGCACGGCCAGAGCGTGGTCGCCTTGGACGATGCGACGCTGGAGATTCCCGAGGGAGATTTTGTCTCGTTGATCGGGCCCAGCGGCAGTGGCAAAAGCTCGCTGTTGGTGATGCTCGGCGGGATGCTCTCGCCGACCTCCGGCCGCGTGTTGTTGAACGGCCAATCGATGTACGACCTCAATGCCGACGGCCGCGCTCGGATGCGAAAGGCGAACATCGGGTTTGTGTTTCAGACGTTTAACTTGATTCCGTATCTATCGGCCATGGAGAATGTCCAAATTCCGCTCTACCTTTCGGGAACCGCTGAATCCGACCACGACGATCGGGCGGCGGAGCTGTTGGAGCGGGTTGGTTTGGGGGACCGCTTGCATCACAAACCGACCGAACTGAGCGTGGGGCAACAGCAGCGCGTCGCCTTGGCGCGGATGTTGGCAAACGACCCGGCGGTGATCCTAGCGGACGAGCCGACGGGGAACTTGGATCCCGAGACGAGCGAGCAGGTGATCGGCTACTTCGAAGAGTTCAATCGCGAAGGGCGGACGATCGTGATGGTGACGCACAACCCCGCGGCGGCTGAGCGAGCGAAGCGTGTCTTGAAGCTTCGCAACGGCAAGATCGTCGACGACCGCGCGTCGCTGCAAACCGTTGGTGCCGCGTAGATCTGTCAACTACTAGGTTGAACCAGTCGCGTACCCCCCGTTACAATGCTGCGACAAAATGCATCATGGCGATCGGGATACGCGACTGCCGTCCAATCATTCGGAAAGGCCATTGGGCTATGAGTACCACGACCGACCAACAGCTTCTGACCGACATGTCGACAGTTCCGCTGGCGGCGATCGGCGACCAGATCAACACGGTCTTTCGGGCGTTTGCCGACAGCACGCGGCTGCGAATTTTGCATCTGTTGGTCGACGACGAGATCTGCGTGGGGAACCTCGTCGAGATCCTGCAATTGCCTCAACCAACCGTCTCGCGACACCTGGCCTATCTGCGAAAAGCGAACCTGGTCGACGTCCGCAAAGATGGACTGTGGTCCCATTATTCGCTTGCTCCTGCCCAATCTTGTTTCCAGCAAAAGCTGTACGACTGCCTCGGGGACTGTTTCAACGACGTCCCGGAACTGCAGCAAGACACGCTCCGCGCAAAACAGCTAAAAGAAGAAGGCGGCTGCTGCGAATAGCGCGTGCATCGCAAATACGAGCACGAAGCGCAAGCAAGTGATTCCAGAACCACTCGCTTGCGCTTCGTGCTAGTATGGATAGGTCCCCAACCATGGTCGCCTTTCGCTCCGCGAAAGTGCGTTCCGACTCTGCGTTCTTTCGCTCCGCGAAAGTGCATCGCCCCCTGCGAGACATCTCCATCCCTTCCCTATAACCTCTCGCAAATCGAGCGTCACGCGACGTATCAGCAAATCTTTTTCCTGTGGAATGCCCCACGTCGGTCAGCGGCCTGTGGTATTGGTATTACCATGGCACCAACAATACCACCTCACGAGTCTGCGATGCTGAACAACGAGCCAATGATCGGAATTTGGTGGGACCATGCAGGGCGGCTGGCAGTCTTCGCCGAACCGGTCAATCCTTCCCAAGCGGTTTGCGGGATCTGCGACAGCGACTTCGCACACGACGCCTGTTGGCATGAAGCAGCAAAACAGCTTTCGCTTTCCACAACCCGCGAATATTTCGACGTCCCACGAGGCCGAGTGATGTGGCACGCGAAAAATTCTCGAAGCGTCATTCTGCATGGCAACGGAACGACGCCAGATCGGCTGGAATCCATCGCTTCCAAGTTTCAGCTATCGAACTGGCGTGCTGAAACGGACCTGCATTACATGGTCGGCAACTCAATCGATAAATTTTTCGAGTAGGTGTCGATTCAAGGTGGTGTCAACCATTGAATGTTTAGAATGGTTTTCATTATCGGGCCACCTCGAGAGATTGAAGGCATCATTGACGCCGTGCGAATGCACGGTGTTGGTTAATTCCAATCACTCTCCAGGACAATAGCGTGTCGCGACACGCTCGCGACTTTCCTGGCGTTTCATCGGTACGACTCTATCCTGCCACGACTCGCCGTGGGCGACTCGCTCGTCGAACCAGGTCCAATCGTCGTCGAGCATCGGTGGATGTTTGCTGAGGAATATCCAGTCGCATTCCTGGGCGGTCATCATCGCCGCTTCGATCGTTTGCCCGAAATAGGCATCTTCCCCGGCGATCTCGACCCAAATCCCCGCTCGATCCGCAACCCACTTCATCCGTACCTCACCGATTTTGTGAACGTATTCGGGAAGCACTGTGGTTTGGATCGCTTGTTTTAAGCTTGCTCGATCTCGTTCGCTAAGCATCGGTTTCCCCATCGACTTCATTCGCACACTCTTACGTATTCGCTGACAAACGGAACGGATACGGTCATCGATTACGCGTAAATCGGAGTCTTCACGTTGTATTAACAACTCCGGTATTTTTCGATTTGGGACGGGACGTCGATGATCGAATTGGGCATCCGCGGGGACATCCAATTGCAGATCGCCGCGTTGCGCGCCAAGAACTCCGCTTCCGATTTCCACGGGACCATTAGAAAGTCGACGTGAGCCTGCCAAACGGTGCGAATGAACGCATCGGGACAGTCGCGGAATGCCGCCATGAAGACCGTATGGAAATTGGCGAGCACAACGCTCGGAAGGTTCAGCCGAGCATTCCATTGCATGGCCCAAGCCCTTTCTTCATGCAACTCGCTGAAGTTGTGGTTCTCATGAATCCAGCGGGCGACGAAGTCGATCTCCGATAGCGTCATCGGATCGTCCACTGTGAAAAAGTCTCGGTAATGATCAACAGCTTCGGATTGACGCGACATGGCCGACTCGCGGATGTTCATCGGAATGAGGATGCGATAGTTCAGCGGCAAACGGTAGCTGGCGGTTTCTTTGTCGAAGTACCATGGCACTCCGGCATACGTCAAAACTTGCAGGTCGCGTGCGACGGTTCGCGTCGAACAACCGATCACGCGAGCGATTGCTTTGACGTCGTAGTTCTTGCCCGAATGAATCAAGCCTAGCAAACGCAAAACGCGAGCGAGTCGATCGGCTTGCTGCACGCGTCGGTCGCGGTCGGGACGTGTTTTGATTTCCAACGGATCGAAGGGCTTCGGTTTGTCGTTCATTGAAGGTCTCCATCTTGGGCGGTTCCACTTTGCTCCACCGACCAGGTCGTTCCGGTGGCGGGCTCCAGCGCGGTTAGCCGACCGCCGAATCCACATCCGGTATCGATACAGATGAGATGACGATAGTTTCTGACGATCCGATTTGGCGTGTGCCCCACGACGACCAACTTGCCGCTGACGTGCGGCGGCGGCACTGCGCCATCGATCGAGGTCCAACGCAACAGGCTCGACGGCTGGTCTTTCATCGCTAAATACGGGTCATAACAAGCATGGGTGAAGACACAGGTTTGCGTCTCGTAGAACGCCAAGCAGCGGCTCAAGAATTCCCAATGGCTGTCCGGGACGAGGGAGAGCTTCGCCGAGATGATCGACGGTTGGGGGCGATAGGAATCGAGCGTTTGTTGCCCGCCCGCATGGCGAAACCGATCCAACGCGTAACGATCGAATCGCGCGTCGAGCATCATTTCATCATGATTCCCAAGGACGGGGACCAGATGGCAAGAACTGTCGAGTTCGATCAACGCTTCGATCACGCCGCGCGCATCGGGACCGCGGTTGACGTAATCGCCCAACGGCACGATCGTGTCGCCACGTCTGGGCCGTATTTCGGCGATCAACCGCCGCAGCGCGTCGGCGTGCCCATGGATGTCGCCAATCGCAATCGTGCGACCACCGTCTGTGTCAATGCTTGTCTTCGTCAGTTTTCTTGCTCCTAGGTCGGTGTGGAGCAAACGTGAAATTACGTTTGCCTACCTCTAATACCCGAAACAAGCGCAGCAATGCGCTGGCCGCCGCCCCCATAATGGCCTCCTGATGACCTAAGTCGTTTCAGCTGCGGGAGATAAAAAAATCCATTTTGTCAGCTCCCAACTCGCGGAATGACAAACATGGGTCCGTGACAAAGTGGCGTCTGAATACGTCGCGACAAGATCCCCCTTCGGCGAAGCCGTCGGGAAATGAGGCATTCGTAAGCATCGCGACCGCCTGCGTTCGCGCCCTCGGTCGTCGCTTCCTTCGAATCCCGCTGTTACATTGACGTCTGCCCAATTGTGTTCGTTCGGCTCTTTTCTCAGCGGCACAAACCCGTTGTTAGAAACCGGAGACCGTAGCGGGGCTGACTCGTTCGCTTCACACAGCCGATTGCTCGGTTGGAGTTGGTCGCGGGGGCAGCGGCCCCGAGCTGGTTGACGAAGGTTTTCATATGCGTTGTTCGTGTTTGGCTTGTTGTTTGCAACAACGTGCCTCCGCTCGACGCATAGCGGCCGGCAGGTTGGCAGTTCCGCTGACAACGGCGGCGATACAGGCGAACAGGAGATTGGGAGGAGACGACATGAACGAACTGGTTCAGGTGTTATTGTTGACGACGATGGCGGGAGCGGCGATTCCGATCGGCGGTGCGATCGCGATGGTCGAGCGGATTTCGCCGCAGTGGCTCGAAGAGGAGTTCCGGCACAGTGTGATCGCCTTTGGCGGCGGTGTGTTGATCTCCGCCGTTGCGTTGGTGCTGGTCCCCGATGGTGTGAAGGCGTTGTCGCTGGGATGGATCGTGGCGGCGTTTGTTGCCGGGGCGATCGTGTTTTGGGGGCTGGAGACCTTGTTGGCGCGATCGCAAAGTTCGGTCGCTCAATTGGTGGCGATGCTGTCCGACTTTATTCCCGAGGCAATCGCGCTGGGAGCGGCGTTCGCGCATGGCGAAAGCACCGGAGCGCTGCTGGCGGTATTGATCGCACTGCAAAACCTGCCCGAGGGGTTTAATGCGTTCCGCGAGCTGAGTGTGAGCGGTAACGTCCGCGGCGGCAAGTTGGTGTTGATGCTCGCCGCCTGTGTTCCGTTGGGGCCGCTGGCCGGTTGGATCGGGTACCATCATCTGGCCGAGTACCCCAGCGTCGTCGGCTTTATCATGCTCTTCGCCGCCAGCGGAATCCTGTACCTGACGTTTCAAGATCTGGCACCGCAGTCCCGCAGCGAGAGCCAGCGTGCGCCGGCGATCGGTGCGGTGTTTGGTTTCCTGTTGGGAGTCGTGGGGCAGGTTTTGCTCGACGGCTGAAATGGGAGCGGCTTCTGAGAACCGTTCGAACTCCAGCCGTTGCGGCCTGCCGTCGAGAGACGCTTACGCCAGGTCGATGAGCATGATTTCGGCGTCGGTCGTGGCGGTGATCTCTAACGTCGATTCGTCGCTGATCGCCGCGCCGTCGCTGGTGGCCATCGCCTGGCCGTTGAGCGCGATCGAGCCGCGGAGGACTTGTAACCAGCCGTGTCTTCCTTCGGCGAGCGGTGTCTGGGCGGAGTGGTTCGCGTCCAGCTTCGACAGGAAAATCCGAGCGTCCTGATGGATCGAGAGCGAACCGTCCGCTCCATCGGGTGAGGCCACCATCCGCAGCGTGTTGGTAAGTTCGCTATCGTCGAAACGCTTCTGCTCATAACTCGGAACAATCCCCGATCGGCTCGGGTGCAGCCAGATCTGATAAAGATGGGTCGGTTCATCGGCCGAAGGGTTGAATTCACTGTGCGTGATTCCCGTCCCCGCGGTGATCCGCTGGAATTCGCCCGGACGTAAGACCTCGCCATTGCCGAGTGAGTCCTTGTGTTCCAACGCCCCCTGCAGCACATAAGTAACGATCTCCATGTCGCGGTGCGGGTGCGTGCCAAACCCACGGCCGGCAGCGATATGGTCCTCGTTGATCACCCGCAAGGCACGAAACCCCATCTGTGCCGGATCGCGGTACGATGCGAAGGAAAACGTGTGGTGTGTGTTGAGCCAACCGTGATCGGCATGCCCACGGTCATCGGCTTTGCGAACCTTGATCATTGCGATACTCCTCTACTTCTCCAATCAAGTCGGCTGTGCGTAAATAGTTTACACGTAAAGCATTGGCGAGTCAAGGAGGAGGCGGTTGGTTCCGGGACAACACCGTTTCTCCCCTTTGGTGCTCCACCTGGTCGACGCGATGGCGTCTGCCGGACATGCCACCAATCGACCCAGGGGACCAGGCGGCCACAGTGACTCGGGGCGTTGAACGAAACCAATTCGTGATGTTGTGGACGGCGACCTGAATCTTAGCAATCTGAAGGACGGATCCGCCATGACGTTCCCGAGTTGCCGCTTTGTCATTCGTTCGGGATGGAGCCGGAACCGAATTGGCCTTTCTTACTGGCCGGTTTGGGGGCCGCGGATCCGTCGGCGGCTTGTGAGTTGAGAGACCAGTCGTAGTCGAGAAACGCGACCGATGTTTCGTTGCGGGAAGCTCGGAGGATCGCCTGTTTGACTCCGTCGTCCTCGACTCGATCGGCTAGCCATGGCAGATAACCGCCGACGGGGGCCCAGTCGCCGCCGTACCAGTCCAACAGCGGACTCAGTCGGAGTGTGTCGCTGGCCGCGTCATAGGTCACGTATTTTGTTTGGTTTGCGAATTGAATGCTCTGGTCCTCTAACTGTTTTGTTAGGCGGGGCCCAGTGTAGGCTTCGGCCCGGATCGCCGGGCAACTCTTCGCAGCGCAAACCAAGGCGACGTGGATACGAGGTTCGCGAAATCGCTTGCGGATCAACTCGTGTTCGATCTCGTTAAGGCTGAACGTTTCGCCGTACAGGATGTGTTCTTTCAGATCAAAAAACTCGGTCCCTTCGACGTTGTAGTTCATCACCGAATCACGAATTTTGTGAGTGATGACGCCATTGATGACAAACGCGTTGTAGGCATTGCAAAACAGTGCCAACTGATCCGCCGACGTGGTCAACTTGCTGGGCTCTGATTCGGAAAGCTGCCGCAAGTAGGTGCGAAAAAGGTGATCGCGAGCGATGCCGTCGTAGTCTACCAACCCGTTCTCGACGTGTGTCTTGAGTAGATAGTCCCATAATGCATGGTCGACGCCCGACGCATCGGGATGCGGCGTCGGTTTGGTCGACAACTGCACCTCTTGAAACGCTTTGGCCGCGACGACGATCGGTACGGAGAACGAAACGATCGCCAGCCAGAAAAAGGGGCCATAATAGGACGCTTTGCTTTTATTCATCGGTTGTGTTCCTGCAATTTGCTTCTGTGATGTGTGGCTTCGCGTCGTCAGACAACTTCGCGTTTTCGAGGTTTGATCAATGGTGAGTTGACGATAGGAAGCGATGCTGACGCATTCTGTTTTGCGATGGGCAAGTCACCTAGATGCAGGATCTCCATCGGGCAGCGAACAATGCACTCATTGCAGCCGACGCAGGGTGAATCCTCCAAAGTGATCGGTTCGCCTTTCAACGCGCTCGATTTGATGTCGATCCCCATCTGGCAGTACTGATTACAAACGTTGCAGTCGATGCACTTGCCTTTCTCCGGCGTGATTTTGAATTGAGACCAGCGTCCCCAAAAGTTCATCCAGAACGCCAATGGACACCACATCCGGCACCACACACGTTGTCCAAGGAACGGATACAGGCCGATTGCGACCGCGCCGGCCAGGGCCGTTCCAACCCACAAGTTGTATTGCCCCAGCGGTCCTTCAAATCCGTAGAGATCGGCGATCGTTGCAACGGTGGCCAACGCGACAAAGATGAAACCCATCCGCTCCATCTTGCGAGGCGTATCACCCTTGGGCCCGCGGTGGCGAAAACCATTGCCGACGGTTTCTGCGAGCGCTCCGCACGAACAGATGTACGAGCAGTAGATCTTTCCCCAGCGAATCGTCACCAGTGGAATCACGATGAAGGTCAGGACAGCTGCCCAAACGACACCGACGACCGCGACGGTATGCCACCAGGCGGGATCGCCGGGCCCAACCGCTGGATCGACGTTGAAAGCTCCCATGTTCAAAGGCCACGCATTCAGCGATCGAGTCAGCAGCGGTGTCCACGGATTGCGACCGATGAAGACAGCAAGGAACGTCGGAATCCCCCACCACAAGGTCCACTGCGTTGCGATGATCGTCAGGTTCCGCCGCCAGATCAGCCGATGGTTTGCCTTGATCGCCCAGTACAAACCGAATCCGGCGATCGCCGAGAAGTAGACCAGGTAATAGAGTCCGTAGGCATTGCTGAAGTACTTCGGGACAACGTTGTACAACCAAGTAAAACCTGGCACAAAGTAGGGGCCATCGCCTGCTGCAGATGGATCGAGTGTGAGGACGTCCGGTGCAACCAGTGATCCTGCATACAGCAAACCGCCGGCGATCAGCATGGAGGTTGAGTGCGGTATGTTGAACAACGCAGCATGCCCGCGCGATTGCATGTTTCCATTGATGAGTTTCAACGCCAGCAGGCTGAGCCAAGCGATTGGCAGGACGGTTCCCGTCAGAAACGCGGCGAAGCCCAGTTGTGTCGGTCCTACGATCGACTCCAACCCTGGTAGCAACAGCTTGCCCTCGCCCGCCGCATCGGGGTGAAACACAAAGTTTTTTGAGTAGAAATAAACGAAGATGCCGACGAGCAAACCGACGACAGACAACGCCAGCCGCTTGCCAGTCCAAACGCCGTCGAGTTCCAGCCCCATATCCATCAGGAAATCGACCGGCGGAAGCGTTCCTATCTGCACGATCACATGGTCGTTCGCCAACGTGTGTGATTGCCCATCGACGTCGATATCGACTTCGTCGTCGCGTATCGCTTTGAGATTGCTCTGGTACAGAATGTTCAGCCGACCATCGCGTTGGGCCTGTTCAATCAACTGGCGATTTTCTTCTTTGGCTCGAAACAGGTCATCGCCGCGATACGAAAGGGTGACCCGGTTGTGTGGCATCAACAGCAGGGCTGCTTCGATCGCCGAGTTCCCTCCACCGACGACCATGATGTCGGCATCGTTGTAGTCTTCCGGAGTGTGCAGTCGGTAGGTGACCTTTGCAGCGTTGTCAGCACCGGGGCACTCGAGTAGTCGTGCCTGACCTTGCCGCCCAACTGCGACCAGCACTTGTTGTGTCGGAAACGATTTCCCCGATTTCGTCTCGACCTCGAACCGCCGCTCTCCAACCTTCCGTACGCGATCAACCTCAGTCTCTTCCTTGATGTGCAACTTCCTTTCGTCAACCAAGCGATTGACTCGGGCCAGAAATTCGTCCTTATCCAAGTCTTCGTCGAAATCGAGCTTGCTCTCATTGCGCACAAACTGCGGCTCGGCGTAGACCTTCTTACCGGGCGGAAAGCTGCGAACGGTACTGGCAATTTTGTTGCGTTCGAGAACGACATACTTCAGCCCCCGTTCCTGCGCCTCCATCGCGGCGGACAATCCGGCAGGTCCCGCACCGATGATGACGAGGTCGAGCCGCCCATCATCCGCCGCCGTCCCATCATCGAATTTCATCTTCGCGATGACGCTGGCGCCCTGATTCGCGGCCACTTTGACCAGCGGCAGCCCCGTGACATCGCCAATGACGTAGATGCCTTTCACGCTCGATTCGTAACGGCCATTGACGATCGGCAGGATTTCCTGCGGCGGGACCGTGGCAAAATAAGACGTCTTCTTGCGGTCCGACTTGGTTACGTTTGCCGCCATCGTACCTCCCTGTACGGATTGAGATTGATTTCGAGAGCGGCGTTTCCTGAAGTTATCAAAGAGCGATCACGCCAACGGACCGATTATGGAATCCGTTCCAATTGCTGTCTGTGAACTGACGCACCAACGGACGACGGAGAGAGAATTGGCGTCTGAGCGTGACGCGGCGACTGAAGCAGCAACGCCAAGACATTGTCGGTAAAGACGGGATCCGCGGTTAGTTTGCGGTGGCTCGTGTGCAGGAACGTGACGCTATCCCAACGAATGGGGGAAGCGGGGCGTGTTGAAACGGCGTCGACAGGCTGCTCGGTCATTACTGCGCTGTGCCGCGTGGTCGTGTCGTCACCGGGCACGCTGTGCGCGACTTCCAGCTGTCCGGATTCCGTGTCGATGGACATCACGGCGGGCGTTTCAATCGCGTCGCCAGCGTACAGATGCAACGTGACTCCCGGCGGTGGCGTCGCCGGAATATCGAGCGACTGGTGGAATTGCTTGGCTTTGAGCAAACACTTGCGTTGATGATCCAGAGCAATACACTCGCGCGCTTCGCGATCAGCAACATCCGGCAACAGTTCTTGCAAGATGGCGTCTTGGTTCGGATCGGCTAATCCCCATTTCATCTGCCGCCACAGCTCTGGATCGTAAAAGTCATATGCTTGATCGGAATTCTTGGCATCGACGAGCGTTTGATGACGCGGCCGCGGTAACATCTGGTAGATCGATGGCATCGTTCCCAACCCCGCCGGTGGATAATAGGGAAGCACGCGCGACAACTGATGTCCATTGACCAGGTCCCGAAGCGCGAACGCCGATCCGGCATTGGGAGTTCCGACCATCACCAACCGCTCCACGTTTCTCGCTCCCTCCCAGTCCAGCGTTGGCAACGAACCATCTTCGGGCAGCTGCTGCGAACCGTACCGTAAGTAATATCGGGAGAGCAGGCCGCCGAGAGAATGCGCCACGATGTCGAATCTGATCTCCGTGTCGGTGATTCCGTACCGGTTTGCGTACTCAGCTCGAATGTATTCACGCTTCTCGGCGATGAATCGATCGAGCAACGCCGCGTTCTCCGCGACGTCTCGCCGCCAGTCGTAGTCGAACTGGAAACAGGTGAAGTGCTCGTCCCCATAATTGAACTCATCCGATTTGGGAGCGGAGGAATCGCGATATCCACCGACGCCGAGGGTTTGAAGTATCTGGTTGTACGCTTGCAGTTCCACCGGTATCCCGAACACGCTCAATTCCAAGTACGCCAGTGTTCCATCGCTGTGAACGCTGTCTCGCAATTGTGACAGCGGAACACCCTGGCCCATCGGCAACGATACCTCTGCAAGATCGTCGGATTGCTGACGACGAAAACGAATCTTGTCGTACTTCCCCCAGACGATCTTACCGGTCTCTTCATCGACCAGCCGTGAACCCAACACGCCCGGGATCACGATCACCGGATTGCGTTCATAGTCGGGCCGCTGCGCCAGAGGGTTGTAGATCGCGGCAAGCGACGAATTGGGATGGTCCGTCGCACAGCCGGGGACAAACAAGAGCAGAGCCAACGCGGGGAGCAACAGACTGTGCGCACGAAGAGAAGATCGAACCGCCATCATGGCATCGATGCAGCAATACGCCACCAGCTGAACCGACCGATGAGACTCGGTTGCATTGTTAACGATCCAATGCAGCGGGGCACGAGCGAACCAAGCAGTGATGGCAAACACCGCCCAGGCGGCAGGAATGGGATTGTCTTTCGTCCATGGTTGCATCATCGAGGTCGTCCGTGACCAATTGAAAGAGACGGTAGCCAAAGCTACGTTTTCGAGCATCAGCAGCGCGATGTGCGAACGGATGCCAGGCTTCCGCTCCGCCATTCGCTATTCAGTGGCCATCGGAATGCATGTTTCCAATCGTCGCATCCGCAGACTGCCGAGTCTGTGAGACTCAACACAATTGCTGGTGAACTGAAGATGTGCCGCGTTGCTAGCAGGAGTTTTCCGGTTGAACGAAGCAGACCGGTTTGTAATTTCCCGTATTCCTCGGGCTGGAAATGCGTCGTCCGATTGAGGTGACACACGGCGACAAACCAAACTCAAACCTCGCCCCGACCATTCTCGCGAGCTGGCTTACGATAGATAGGACGCTTCACGTCACCTGACGTCGTTAAACGGTGAACTGCGACAACGGTGAGGCACTTCACAGACCACAGGCTCCGGTATTTCGTAAATCAATCCTCACCCGTGTGTGTCGGCTCACACAGCAAACGGACTTGCCTAGCCGATAGGAACAAGACAGAAGTTCTGGTTCCTCGTTCCCCCGTGCCAACCTTTCGTAAGGATGCCCAATGTCTCGAAAATTACTCGCCACTGCGTCAGTTGTTGGCATTGCTACGCTTGGATGCTTGCTGCTTTCCGGATGCCGCCAATCGGGAGCCTGCCACAACGGTAGCTGCCCCGCTCCTTCGGCCAGCTATGGATCGCCTTCGCAATCACAACCCGCGTATCAGGGTTCTGGATCGAGCAATTCGACGCTATCGCCTCCAACTCCCGCCCCAACGCAAAACTACTCATCTCCGGGCGGTTCGGGCACACGTTCTGCACCATCTGGCGGCTCGGGCACACGTTAGGCGATCCAGGAACCGAATAGATGATGCGATTCTTGAGGCGGCGGAATGGCAGCCTATTCGCCAACACAAGCGTCTACAAAAAGTTTCCTTGAATTGTGTAAGCATCGCACGGGTACACCGTCTACTCTTGCGAAGTGCTTCACGTTTCCGACGTGACGCAGATACAATTTGCATCCGAAACGAAGTCGGCCCTATGGAAACAGAATTGTCCAGCGATCGAGATCAACAAGTCGCCGGGGCTTCCGTCAAACAGCAACATGCCGCATCTCATCAACCCGTTGCACCGACGCAGCGCTGGCGTCTCGAACGCCCGTCCCACGTGCTGAGGGCATTGCCTGAAGCGATCATCGAAGGGGATTACGGTTGCGCTGCGAGTTGCCAGGAAGCGGGCGATAGGATCGGAGCCGCTCAATGATCGTCCTTCTTGCCCTCGTTGCTGGCGTGTTGCTGGCCTACGCCAATGGTGCGAACGACAATTTCAAGGGCGTCGCCACGCTTTACGGCAGTGACACGACGACGTACCGCCGAGCACTCGTGTGGGCGACGGTAACCACTGCGGCAGGTTCGCTGACCGCCGTTTGGCTCGCTCGCGAACTACTCGAACGATTCTCTGGCAAAGGAATCGTTCCCGACGCGCTGGTCGCTCAGAACGAATTTGGCGTTGCTGTCGCGTTGGCGGCGGGCGTGACGGTGATGCTCGCGAGCCGCCTTGGGTTTCCAATTTCAACCACTCACGCTTTGGTGGGTTCGATGGTCGGCGCGGCGGGGGCCTCAACGTTTGCCGTCGATTGGAATGTTCTTTCGACCAAGCTGATGGCACCGCTGTTGCTAAGCCCACTGATTGCGATCCTCGTAACGGCAGTCCTCTATTTGACGTTTCGTCGAATTCGGATCGCGATGGGGATTACGAAAGAGACCTGTCTTTGCAGTGGCCGCGAGGTCGTCGAGGTCGTTCCATTGGGATCGTGCGCGATGTCGATGTCGCGTGCCGAGGAGCTTTCAATCAGGTTGGGAACCAACGTCAGTTGCCGAGATCACTATGCCGGTAACCTAGTGGGTGTCGACGCGCGGCAGACGCTCGACACGATGCATTTTCTTTCCGCAGGAATGGTGAGCTTTGCGCGTGGACTAAATGACACGCCAAAGATCGCCGCGCTGCTTCTGATTGTTCCCGCTCTGAATTCCCTGACCGCGACAGTCGTCTGCGGCTTGGCGATCGGCATCGGCGGCTGGTTCGGTGCGAAGAAGATCGCCGAGAAGCTGAGCCACGGAATTACTGAAATGAACGCAGGCCAGGGATTCTCCGCAAATCTCGTCACGTCGATCCTGGTCGTCTTCGCAAGTCGCTGGGGCTTGCCCGTATCGACCACTCATGTTTCGTGCGGCGCACTGTTTGGCATCGGAAGCCTAACCGGTCAAGCGAACTGGAAGTCGATAGCTCATATCTTGCTCGCCTGGGGCACAACCCTACCCGCCGCTGCGCTAATCGGCTGGCTCGTCTTCAACGCGTTAACGTAGCCCAGACCACGCGTTTTCATCCAAATTTCGACACGATAAAGCCGCTGAACACTCGGTGCAACGCGATCGCGAGGTATCTCGCCACCTCCGATAACGCGATTCCTCTGCTGCACGATGCCCCTCTGTCGGCAATGATCGGATGCACCGTCGCCCCAAGACGCCAATAAATACTGAAGACTAAGCAGGTTGGGTGTTTCGAGAACCTGTAGACCGGTGATCGACCTGCACAAGCAGTAAAGCGAGTGAGCGCGAAGATTTTTGGAACAAGGCCCACGAGAAGGGAAACCAGCTCGATTCCCCGGCCCCCCCTGATTTTTTTGCATGGTGTGGGCAATAAAACGTCTGCAGCAACTCCGATGTCGAGTTTACGAACGGCTATGTCATCAGCCCAGGGCGGTATACGAACTCTGTAAACACCGCATCGATGTCGGCAGCAACCATCGTTATAGGCCCCTCGGTGGGCGAAACAATCCTGTTCGACCTGTGACAGAGGAACCATTTTTAGGACAGGCATCGCACGGCGATCACGGTGTTGACGAAAACTGGAGGCTGGACTGGTGCCGGGCGGATTGGCGGTTGTGATGGATCTTACTGGGACGCAAATTAGCTTGCGGTGACCTCGATTCTCACGGTGACTTTACAACGGTAGCCGGATTCGTGCGAGGATTCTGGTGAGAGGGAGCGTTAGGAGGTCACCCCGTCGGCTCAGGAGCGACGGTTGGCTTGCTCCTTAGCGATTGCGTGCTGGGTCATATTGTTCATCGCAAAGAAATTGCCGCGGAGGCGGTGAGAATGCAGCATTCGGTCGATTCGGGGCTGCCAGGCTTCGACATTTGTCTCCAGCCTACTGAAGATTTCCTTAATCGTCGCGTTCATGTTGGCTTTGCCATTGCGGTACATCCGGCCGGTGTAATCGACCAACATCATATAACTGCCCAGTGGAAACGTTTCCAATATTCCCTCTCGGCTGCACTTATCTTTCACGCTGCGACCTTCGATCGGGACCAGCCAGAGATCCTGCTCCATCGAACCGGCTAAATCACTAGCAGCAACCGTCCCCTCCCGTGCCGCTCGAAGCCTAGGGAGTTGTCCCTTGCAGCGAACATGATCGACGCGTTGCTTGATCGATGTGTGGCAGCTTTGTTCAGGCGTGTTGGCAATTCCAGCTGCTAAGGGGTTGAGGTCGATGTAAGCGCACGTTGCCAACAGCGCTTCGTTATCGATGATCGCTATGCTTTTGTAACGTCCCTCCCAAAACGTCCCGCGACAGTGATCTGCTCGATTCGCCAATCGCGCCAGAGGTTCCTTGAGCGACTTTATGAACCAACCGAGATTTTTCAGCTGGTTGCGAAGTTCCATCACTCGATTTTTCTCTTTGGCATACTGTTCGATCCAGTTCGTCACAGCTTTTTCGTTGCTGAAGTCGAGCGTCTTCGGCGGATAAACGGCAATCCATCGCCGAATCACATCGGATGCGAACCATTCGTCGGCAACCTTCGGGTCCAAGCGACACAGCACGTGCAAGTGGTTGTTTAGAATCGCAAACCCACCGACCGAGAGGGCAAAGTTCTCAGTCAACTTTTGCAGCCGATCTTCGATCCAGTGCTTTCGGTCGTGGTTGCCATCAACCATCAACCATCAAGAACACTTGTCGAACACACCGGGAAATGCAATGGTACCAACGCGTTGTTGACGGATCGACCAGAAGATTTCGAGCTATTGTCATTGCAACGTCTCCAGAAACCTGCCCCGTAACTATATTCTACGCAACCGCAGGTTTATTGTACCAGTCGGCGTACCTGTCCTTCACCCTTTCTCACCCTTTTTGCCTTTCCTTTTCAATCGTGTGAATCCTCTTCGACCCCGACTCTCTTGGACTCGTCTGGTTTGAACATTTCCCCGTCAACGATCACCACGCGATCCATCTCCATCCAAATGTCGGCCGTTCTGCAATCCACATCGTCAACTTCCCAACGGGTTCCATCATCGAGAGTGATTTGGCGACCGCCATATTTGACTTTGGCAATGACGCCAGCCTTTACAAGCGACTGTTGTTGTCCACTTTCAGCATTTGCTTTCGCGACTGCCTCTAACCTCTGTTGAGCGTTCAAATAGAGCAATTGCGGGTCTTTTGCCCTATAGCCTTTCAACCCGTTCGTCGGACAAGGGCCAGCTTCTGTCAATTCGAGATAGTAGGTCCAACCTAGCGAAGTGAGTTCATTGTCTTTGTCGACCAAACGTCTCCGACGAATCGCCTTCAACGTCCGACATTGAACGAAACCTCGAAAGACATGGTCTTGGGCAATGTAGCAAACGGCTAAATGCATCTCTGCTGATAGTCGATACTTCTGCTGAATGAAGTACTGGTCCATGGCTGTGGGTACGGATTGATTATTCATGGATTGAGCGGATGGCTTCTTCGATTCGATCTCTTGCGGATTGTGAAAGACGTGTTAGGCCGATGCTTCTTGCTACGGAGACTGCTGGATCAGTTTCAGTCAGCAATTCGCTTTCACATTGAATTAGACCCGTTAGCTCTGCGATCGAGATTTCGTCAACACTTCGACGATCATCGTCGGATTTGGCGGGCCGAAACTTGACGACCGGCTGGGATGCGTCGCTTGCCCAAAGGAACCGTCCGGTTGATTCGTCTGTTGAAAGGACATCACCAAGTAGGTCAAGAATGCGGCATTGAATGTTCGCCCCCGTTCGAGCAAATCCGTGAGCTCTGGCGATCTGCTTGGCGAGGACGTCATCTCGTATGGGTGCTTCGTTTCGCAAGACCTCCATCGCCATTTGCCTCAAGTCATCATCATACGATGAATCAAAGAAACGATCTTGATTGCCGACCGCATCGGCCAACTTCACGCGTGCGTAGTAAATTGTGGATTCAGACTCGGGTGCAGATGCCACTGTAGGCGTCGGGGCAGACTGCACCGGCTTAAGTTCGATACTTGGGACCGGTTCCTGAATGTCCGGTGTGTTTGCTTGCTGTGTTGCCCTCGCCTCTTCGAGGAGTCTGGAAAGCTGCTGGTCCAATGTTTCGGAGGCTGACTTGGCATCGTACCACCAGTCGGGTGACCAAACTCGCAAGATGTTCCAGCCGAGATTCTCCAGCACCATTTGCCGAGTCTTATCACGATCACGTGCAACCGCACTTCGGTGGTAGGTCGCTCCATCGCATTCGACTCCGGCCAAAAAGGCACCTGGCTTATCGGGATGTCGAATGCCCAGATCAACGCGAAATCCGGACACTCCAACTTGAGGCACGACTTGCCAGCCCTTGCATTGCAGGACTTCAGCAACAGCCTCCTCGAACGGCGAATCGAATCCGCCGACGCTTCCTTCGGTTCGCGCCGCGATCGCTTCGGGACCCTTCTCTGCATAGTCCAGGAAAGCCTTCAGATCAGCAACGCCGCGAGCTTTTGAGCGTTCCGCATTCAGCTCATCGGCCTTGAAGGATGAAAAGACCACCAGTTCTTGGCGAGCTCTTGTAACGGCAACGTTCAATCGCCTCTCGCCTCCATCGCGGTTGAGAGCACCGAACGTTACCGGAATACTCTTGCCTGAAATGTCACGACCGAACGTGATCGAAAACAGCATCACGTCTCGCTCGTCACCTTGAACGTTTTCCAAGTTTTTGACCACCGTGGGTTCGATGCGTTCGTCGGCGAAGTACCAATCGAGCTCTGGGAAATCTCGCTGAGCTTGATCGAAGAGGTCCTGGATCAGAGACTGTTGTTGACTGTTGAAGGTGATGACACCGAACGTCAAACGCTTTTCCTCCGGCAACTGGAGATTGCGTTTCATTCGTGCGACCGCATCGCGGACGATTGCTTCGGCTTCTTTGCGATTCGTTCGACTTTTTCCACGATCGTAGACCGCTTCGGGGAGATGGACGAAAGAAACTCCGCGGTCGTCGGACTCTGCTGCTGGAAACGTAACGAGATTATTGCCGTAGTAGTTCCAGTTCGAGAAGGCAATCAACGATTCATGTCGGCTCCGGTAGTGCCAATTCAACTGCAACGTCGGCAGCCCAGATGCTTTCGCCTCATCGAGAATACTCTCAAGATCTTTGTCGTGATCCTCGATCTCATCATTGGTCTCATCGTCATCGGTGCGACCAAAGAAATTGGTTGGAGGTAACTGTTTGGGGTCGCCAACGATGATCGTTTGCCGGCCACGAGCGATCGCTCCGACAGCGTCCCAAGTCGTGATCTGTGATGCCTCGTCAAAAATCACGACATCAAACAAGGCTTGATCCGCAGGCAAGTATTGCGCGATGGAAAGCGGTGACATCAATAAGCACGGTGCCAGCTTTCCAAAGGCTTCCGGCATCGAACCGATGACTTCGCGAATCGACTTGCTGGGACGAGTCAGTCCGATTTGGTGACGTAGCAGACCGAGTTCGCTTTTCTTGGGGATGCCCTCCACAGGCAGATTATGTGCAATCGATTGCTTGGCTCGCGATGCGGCCGCCGCCCGGGCTTGTTCGTCCAACGCTCGGAAGTCGGCGATGACGTCCTCATGTTTGAAACGTTGAAATGATCGAAGCACCTCGTCACGATCGATGACGCCACGAATCCACCATTGCGAGTAGGCGAGACGAAAACGGTCCACCAAATCATGTGCATCGAGTTCGCCATTCTCCAAAGCCTTCACGAACGGATTCAGGCCCGCAGTCTTTGCCGCCTTCTTCACTTCGCACCAAGACGTCCACCGTTGAAGACTGCTTCGATTCGTTTCAATCTGCTGTGCGGCGGCAAGCGAGGTTTCGACACAATCCCGCGTTTCTTTTGCCAAGGGCATCCCACCGGACACTTTCGCAAACGCATTGACACCCACCAAGAACGCTTGGGTCGCTTTGAGAAAGTGGGCGGCGGAAAGGAAGAGCGGCGAATCGATGTTCTTTCCGTTGATGTGAGGATGAACGGCTTTCGAGATCTCGTTTGTTGTCCCCAGCAACTTGCCGGCTGCGACGATTGCACTGCGCAGTTTCCCTGCCTTTGTCAATTGTACGTCGACCTTCGCCGTGTCTGTCTTCGTCGCATCCCAGTGAAGTGTTTGGTTCGCAAGCGGACTGGCGGCAATGATTGCCAGTTGACGGCGAACGTTGCGAATCGCTGCAATATCCGTCTCCGGATTCGCAACGCCGCTGGACGCGTATGTCTGCAACAGGCGAGCGAATTTTCGCTTCGCGAACCATGACATTGGATAGAACGCCGAAACTGCCTGACGCCAACCATGGTCAATTTCATCCAACGGAATTGCGTCAAGTGAATCTGCGTAGTCGGCGTTCATGGATTGCACCGCGCCCTGGTAAGCGTCGATGGCTTGATTCAACTCCGCTTTGGCAGTGGGAAATTTGGCGAATTGCTTGTGGAACAGAATCCGAACATCCTCGTCAGCACAATTGATCAGCGACTTCGCTAGCAGATTCAGCGCATCCATTTCGGCAAGCGAACAATCCAGCCGCTGACCGATACCGATTTCCTTTGCAAATGAGGCCAATGTATCCCGCAAGTTCGTCGCAACACTCTGCAGTTGTTTGCACTGAGCAAGAAGCGATTGTTCCCACGAAGCCGACCATTGTGTGTGCTTGATCATCGGCAACGTCGACGACCGATCAATCGCGTCGTAGTTAAGCGAAAGTGATTCAATGGTGCGAGCGAGGTGTTGATATGCATCACGGTCATGCTTGACAGTATCAGCCCATTCAAATTTGGGCGTTGGTTGATCGCCTCCCTTGACGCAGGTCCCCATCGCTTCGAAGGCTGACCATCCGTTGGGATGAGTTAGGTGGATCGAAGCGACGTAGGCATTCAATTCGTCACGGCGAATCTTCAAGCGTTCGCTGATGCTGAGCCAATCGTTCTGGCTGACTCGACGATTGTTTTGCCAAGCAGAGTCCAACTGCCCAAGAAACTTGCGTCGCTCGGCCTTGTTGCTGTGCAATTCGAGACAGCAATCACCAAGACCGTGTTCCTTCAGTCGCCTGTAAACAACGTCCAACGCAGCCGTCTTTTCCGCCACAAACAAAATTGTTTTTCCCACGGCCAAACACTGCGAAATAATGTTGGCAATCGTTTGACTTTTGCCCGTCCCTGGCGGCCCGACCAGAACAAAATCTTGCCCTTCTGATGCGGCCATGACGGCGGCCAGCTGAGATGAGTCGGCGGGCAGCGGATGATAGATATCCTTGGGGGCGAATCGAACGTCGATCTGTTGCGGGTTCGGAATCGAACCACCGCCCGATTCAAACGCCTTCTCCGGATTGTCAACCAAGTGGCGGACAACACGGTTTTGTTTTAAGGTTCCGATGCGATCAACGAGATCTTTCCACATCAGATATTTTGCGAACGAAAATGTTCCAATCGCCGACTCGTCGACGACTTCAAAGCCAGGGATGTCGCGGACTTCTCGCCGCATCCTCTCCAGAATTTGCGGTACATCCACGCCACTCTCGTCGCACGGAAGATCGGACTCAAAGAACGACAAGTCACGAGCAAAATCCTTCTTGAGCAATTGGATCAGCGTCGCGTTGAACCGAACGTCGTCCTCATGCAGCGTCAGGTGAAATGGCGACAACGCACTCTTGCGAGTCAGCTTGACCGGGACCAACAGCAACGGCGCTCGATAGGATTTGGCGTCATCTGGCTTTTGCTTCCAACGTAAGAAGCCAACCGCCAGAAACAGCGTGTTCGATCCGCCTTCGGAGAGGTCGTTCCTGACGTTGCGATAGATTGTGGTTAAACGGCCAGACAGTTCGTGCTCTGATAGCGAGCATGAAACTTCATCACGATCCAAAGCACCGCGAGCAAATTCGGTGTTGAGATCTTGATTGGTTCGTTGCCGGTGGGTTTCCGCATCTCGCTCACCAAGCGGATTCTGCTGCGGCAATGAAATCAATCGTAGCTTCCTGCCCGCCGCCAAACGGTCTTCGAGCAGAGAAATATCGGGACAAACAATGGGAACGGATTGTTTGTTGGGTTTGAAGTTCAACAGGCGATTGCGAAGCGACAAATCCAATAACTTTCGTTGCCAGCGGTCGATGCGACCTTCTGGCGTCGCAGGCTTGTCATCGGATTCGTCTATTGCGATGTCGTTGATGGCTGGCGCGGCCGGCAACGGAAGCGGTCCACGCTCTACTTGTGGCTCATCGGTGGATTGTGATGCGGCTTGGTGCGAGGCTAGTGGTCGGATCTGAGCCGTTCGCGCGCGTCCAATATCGATCGTTGCCTGATACTCATTCTCTTTGGCTTCGCTGGTCGATGCGGCGGCGGTTCTCACCGCGTCTTCAAACCGGGCCGGCGGCCGTCCAGTAACGAGTGTTGTCTCAAAGGTGATGAGCTCTCTAGCCGCGATCGCCTTGCGAATTTCGCTGCAATCTCGTTCGATCACATGCCCGAGAGTCTTTTCAACTAGCCACGCACCGACGAAACAGTGACCTTCAACCATCACCACGACGGGGTTGAGACCAACAGCTTCGATCGCAGCGGCGAACAACAACGTGCTGTCGAGACACGTCGCTAACCCATCCGCCATCACGGTGGCCGGCCTACGCGTCTTCTGTCCAACTAATTCAAAACTTCGTGGCGGGTTCGCGTAGGTCAATGAACGAGATGCAACCGCTGACC
Source organism: Rosistilla ulvae (assembly GCF_007741475.1). Classification (NCBI taxonomy): domain Bacteria; kingdom Pseudomonadati; phylum Planctomycetota; class Planctomycetia; order Pirellulales; family Pirellulaceae; genus Rosistilla; species Rosistilla ulvae. The sequence continues at coordinate 3,103,430 of NZ_CP036261.1, forward strand.
AAAGTGCTGCAACCAGCATGTAAGCACGGCGAGGGTCACGGCTTTGGTAACCATCCAATGCCGCGTCATGCCCATGCTTCGCCAACACATCACTCGCGATTTTCAATACCTTGGCGATCGCCGGATCGTTTGGCATCACAAAAGCAGCCAACAACTCCCCACCTGAATTCAAACCACCCCACTCGTCTCTCGCCAGCACGCGTAGTTCTTTCTCTGTCGTCGCAACAACCACATCACCGCGCGTGAGCGTGAACGTCAGGATTCCACGCTCGGCTTCGTTCAAACCATTCAGATATTCAGCATCCAATTGAACATCACGATCGCGGAGCACATTATCCGAATTCGCATCCACGCGATCCAAGACCCAGTGCTTGGGCCGAATGAAACGAGGCGATGATGTGACCGACAAACGCAAGTATTGCATCGCTTCAGCGGTATCATTATGGACTTGTAATGCCCTCAGCAACGGGACAGAATTTTGCCATGAGGCGAAGTTCAAGGTGGACGCCACGTCCGCCTCGATTTCAACGCATCGGTTTCCGGACGGTTCAAGCGATTCATCATTGTTTTGCATCTACTGCCACATCCTCGCTACTGACAAGTTTTCAAACGGGATTATAGTCAGACTCCTGCATAGAATCACCCAGAAGTGGCAATCCATGAGCCCGTTTTGCGGCTGCTTTCGCTGAAGACACCGGTTAGCGCAACTGCGCCGATTTGACAAATCTTCCCGATTATTCGTTGCCGTATCGAATCACGACTCAGCCGGTTCGTTTGCTGTAGCCTGCACCTACAGCAGGCTTGTGCGTTTCAAGCCGATGCCGATTTCATTTACCAGGGCAGAGGTTAGCTGCTGTGTTTGCGGCGTTTTTTCAAACCCGATCGGGCACCGCTCGGAAATGCTTTCAATCCAGCATAGATTCTCGGTTCAAGATTTGGTTTGCTGGTCTCTTCTACCGAAAACAGGGACGTTATGAGCGAATATCAATACGTGGTCTTTCGTGCCATCGACCGGCCACTGGACGACAAGCAACTCGCGTTCGCCGAAAAACAATCGTCGCATTCCGAACTTTCGCGATGGGAGATGTCGGTCGAGTACCACTACAGTTCGTTTCGTGGTGATGTCGATGGTTTGCTGCGTCGCGGGTTTGATCTTCACCTTGCCTATACCAATTATGGCGACCGCGAGATCCGATTGCGATTGCCCAGCGGTCTTCCGTTCCCTCAATCGACAATCACGCCGTTTCTTACGTGCGGAAGTTTCGAGTGGGAGCAAGACGCCAAGGGGATCGGCGGTATCCTTTCGGTGGCCCCCTTTCATGAATCAGGCGATATCGAAGAGGTTTGGGATTTCGATGACTACTTGGATTCGCTTGCGAAAGTGCGTGAGCAATTAATCGTCGGCGATCTGCGTGCGTTGTACCTTTTGTGGCTGTGCGCGGCCTACGAGGACAATGAAGACCCGGCGGAGATGATCGAGCCACCGGTACCGCATGGTCTCGACAATCTGCCTGCGCTGAGCACCAGCTTGCTTCCCTTCTTCGGACTCGATCCGTTGATCCTGAAGGCAGCAGCGAAAGGTGTTCCCGGATTCGACTCAAACGCCAACGGCGAAGATCCGATTCAAGACTGGTCGCAATCGATCCCCGAGGCGCGTTCACGCGTATTGCTACAGCGGTTCTTGAAAGAGGATCCCGTTTCGGTCAAAGCCGAACTGTTAGCCGAAATTCGCGCGTCGGGATCGGTCGTTGATTGGCCCACGACGGTGCGAGGGGGGACGCTTGATGAATTGCTCGATGCCACAGTGGAACTGCGAGAAGAGGCAAACAGAATCCAGGAACAGAAGCAGCAGGCGAAAGCGAAGCGAGAGGCAGCCAAGGCAGAGAAAGAACGCCTGGCCAGAATGGAAAAGATGAAGGCCGCTCCGAAAACCTGGTTAGCCGAAGCCGAGAAAACTGTTAACGCCAGAGGCACCGCCAATTACAAAGCCGCTGCCGACATCCTCGCCGACCTTCGCGAGGCGGTTGGTGGTGAGAAGGGGAATCAGCTTGCTCGCGATTGCGCCACCAAGCTTGCCAAAGCCCACCCAACACTCAACATGCTCAAGTCGGCGCTGAGAAAACGAGGACTGTTTGAATGAGCGAGTGACGTCGTTTGTTTCGTCACTCCATTGGAGCGACCGCTCCGTCACGCAACCTGCTTGGGCTGGTGCTGGATTCCGGCAACCCGCCCACCAGCCCCAAGCCTACGACAAGCAGGGCAGTCAAACAGCATTACAAACACCGCCTTTGTAGTGAACCTGTTGCTTGTTTTTTCCGTAATGTCTCCGAAGCAAACTCTCATCTTCGGATTCTGGCATTTTCATGCATCAACACACGCACGAATTGACGCTCGGCGTTGCGTTCTTCCTCGGCGCGCTGCACGCACTGGAACCTGGGCATGGCAAGACCGCAATGTTGGTCTACCTGTCGGGCGAGCGACGTAGCTATTGGCATCCGCTGGTGATGGGCCTCTCCAGCGGTCTGGCCCATTCGGTCTCCTTGATTGCCATCGCGATGGCCGTCCATCTGACGCATCATTTAATCACCGGCGATCATCATCATGACAACGAGGCGATGACGGCGACGTTGCAGTGGATCAGTGCCGGTTTGGTTCTCTGTGTAGGAACTTGGATGTTGTGGGGCGCTTACCGCGCCAAACCGGCAAAGAAGTGCGGCTGCCGACACCATCGCGATGAAGATTGCGATGCAAAACCACGCTCGGCAAAATCAAGCTACTCGATGAGTGCCCTGCTTGGTGTCGCGTTCGGCTTGCTCCCCTGCCCTTCGGCGCTGGCGGCCTACTTCACCAGCATGTCCACCGGTTCGCCCGTGGCCGCCTATGCCGTGATCGGTCTGTTCGCCGCCGGTATCGCCAGTTCACTAACCTGCGTCGGCATGTTACTGCAACGATTCGGTGGCAGCTTGATTCGCGAAGAGAGCCGACTGGCCAAACTGCCATGGAGCTACATTCGCGCCATCCTGATCTTGGGCGTTGGCCTCTTCTACGCCGCGCGAGTCGCTATGGCGGGCTGAGTTCACTTTCCCTTTCAATCCTTTCTACGCAATGCTCTCGCTGGAACTTCTCGACAGAGTCATTCCAGTGAGGAATCCCGGCTACGACCCTGACTGGAAGTTTGGCGGTAGTGCGACTACTGCTCACTTCATTCTTCCGCACGGTTGCCCGCCGAAATGGGTTGGTCCGCGTTCAAAGAGATCCATGCATCCGGATTGGCTGCGATTGCGATGGTTAGTTCTCGCCAAGACGACGCCATTTGTTCCGCCGGCATGAAGGGACGCTTGCCGTTGTTCCATTGGATCAACGTGTTGCGGCGGTAATCGATGCCCAGTCGCTTGACGACATCCAGCTCGTACTGCCGAATCCAATCCAATAAATCGAGCAACAGCATCGCAGTTGGATCGCGTTGTTGGGCGTCCGGAAATTGAAAGTCGGGCAGATCGTTAGTAGACCACGGCGGGCAATCCAAGCGAGACTTTGACGAATACTTCGGCGTGAAACCGTAGCGTCCGATAAACATTCCGCCCCGCAGGTCGTCACCAATGTAGATGCCGAACCCACGGAGCGTGATTCTCGTGCGATCGTTGATTGCCAACGTATAGACGCTGGAACATTCCTTGCGGTGTTCCGGAGGTGTGGTGCGCTCGAATCCGATCTCGAGCAACCAGTTTCCCTCGGGCCGCTTCACGTCTTGTCCCCAGCACCAGATCTGTTGACTCAACAAACCAGTTGCCCAAGCGCGGTCGATCATGGCGACGTCTCATACAGGGGGACCCAATCGGGAATACTTTGCCGTCGCGATGCGTGCTGCTCCCCTGGCGCAGCTGCAATGGCGAACAGCCTACCGACCGCATCGGCACCGATGACAACGAGATCGAATGTACCCGGTGGTGTAGGCATTACTCAGCTACCTTTGTGGCCGGCTTCGCCTCACAACATCCGCATAGACATCCGTACCTTCGGTTCAACAGGTGAGCGGAGACCAGCAGGATGCCGCCCAGTGGTGTGATCCAAGGGACGATTGCCGTCAGGAAGTTCGGTGAGACAACCGATGCGGTGACAATGCTCGGATTGGATTGGTTGTTGCTTTCAGTCTCTGCGGTCGCGTTCACGGCGCAGTGTTCACAGCAGGCATCCGCGCACGCCGTGGCAGCGACTTCGGTTCCTGCGGGGGACTCGCAAGCCGCACAGCAATCCCCGGCGAATCCGAACGCGGCGAAGGTGATCAGCGAAAGGCCGACGATCGCGATCGCGCCGGGCGTCCAGCGACGATGTTTGCGAAAACCGGGCACAAACGCCGCCAGTGCGATCACGAAACAGGCCAACGCCATCCAGCGATGGAAACCTTCATCGGCGAGGAAACTGAGTCCCAAAGCCGGCAGGAACGCAATCACGAAAGGCATAGCGGCGCAGTGGATCGCGCAGCCGATCGAGGCGACGATCCCGATCCAATCCTGCCATCCGAAGTTGGCTGACGAGCTGTCCGTGAGCCGTGATTCCGATCCGCGCGGGCCGATCGATGTTGTTTGCATTGCATCATCCATGTTCAAACCTCCTCTTCCATCAGTTCTTCACCGGGCTGCAGTTCGATCCCCGGCAACGGGTCTTCAAAATTGGCCCAAAGTTCAGGGCCTTGTGTAAATTCCAGATCAGTCAGCAAGCAGGCGTCCAGAATGTTGGCGATTCGCTGTGGGGCCATCGCGTTGCCGATAAACACCAGTTCTTGATGCCGATCGCCATGTTCGCCGACGAATTTGGAACGAATATCTGCGACCAACGCTTCGTCATCGGGCCATGCGTCGTCCGGCGCGGCGGCCCACCAGAAACCTGCGGGGTTCATGCGAATCGAGCATCCCGCCTGCGACCAGTCGTAGGCCCAGTCGTGACGCGAAGCGATCCACATCAAACCTTTGCTGCGAAGCACGCCGCTGAACAGACCGTCGTCCATGTCCCCGTCGAGCGCCTCGGTCAGTCGCTTAGGGTGAAACGGTCGCTCGCTGCGGTAGACAAAACTCGAAATGCCGTACTCTTCCGTTTCGGTCTCCTCCTGGCCACGCGGAACAGCGAGCCATTCCGGTTGCGCTTCGGCTTCGTCCAGCGAAAATAAGCCGGTCCCCATGATCTCCGCCAGTTCGCATCGGCTTTCGGTCGTGTTCAGAATCTTGGCTTTGGCGTTGAGTTTGCGGAGGATACGGTTGAGTTGTTCGAGATCGTACGGCGATACCAGATCGGTCTTGTTGACGATAATCACGTTGGCGAATTCGACTTGGTCGACCAGCAGGTCCACGATGTTCCGCGTGTCACCTTCGCTCAGTCCCATCCGCCGGTCGGCCAGATCGTCCCACGAACCAAAATCCTTCATGAAGTTGCCCGCATCGACGACGGTGACCATCGTGTCGAGTTCGGCGAGCATCGAAAGACTTTCACCCTCCTCGTCCTCGAAGGTGAACGTCTCGGCGACCGGCAGCGGTTCGCTGATGCCCGTCGATTCGATCAGCAGGTAGTCGAAGCGGCCGTCGCGAGCCAATCGCCGGACTTCGACAAGCAGATCTTCACGAAGCGTGCAGCAGATGCATCCGTTGGACATCTCGACCAGTTGTTCTTCGGTTCGAGACAGGTTCGCGTCGCCCGATTTGACAAGAGCTGCGTCGATGTTGACTTCGCTCATGTCATTGACGATCACCGCGACTTTAAGGTTGTCGCGGTTGGTCAAAATATGATTCAGCAGCGTCGTCTTGCCAGCCCCGAGAAAGCCGGAAAGAACCGTGACGGGAAGACGTTTGGTAGAAACCGAGGGATTCATTGTTTTGGCCCTGTAAAAAAGTTGGCGAAGGTGGATTGGGTTGAAGCGTCAGCGATTGAGGTTTCGAGCCCAAGAGGTTGTGTCCATCGCTCGCGAAGCTCGACCGGCATCGCGCCTCGTCTTGTCAAGCGTTCTCGGAACATCTGGATGAGCGGCGATTGATCGGCGCGATCAAAGACGATGTGCGTCGCATCGCGCGCCATCAGGGCCCTCGCGTTGACCGTGGCGTAGTCGTCTTCGCTTTCCTGAATCAAGACAACGACCCGCGAACCGTGAGGTAGTGGCGGCAGCGATGAAGCAGTCCGCTGGTGCGACGTGGCGATCAGCAATGCGGACGGATCATCGCCGCGAAGCTGGGCACCCAACAGGCAGACGAACACGGCAGTTAAAAGCGAGAGGCGAAACACGAGACTTCTCCAAGGATCGAGGCGGGGGTAACATCGCTGCAGACGCAATGCGGTTACATGGGCGACTGCGTTTGCATGAGGGCGAAACTTTCCCAAAACTGTCGTTGGTTGTTGGCGACATGGATATCGCTCCATTGCCACCCGAACGCGAATAGGATCAATGATCGTGGGCGACAACGTACAAGCGTGTGCCGGTGCGGATCGCGATCCGACCATCGGCGGCAGCGACACCGTAGACGATCGGGTCTCGGGCCGACGCGGCGGAATGCTTGCGACGCTCGGCAAAGCTTTTGGCCATCGCTTCGAGTTCATCGGCATCGATGCAGCCGTCACCATCGGTGTCGATTCGACCGATCATCGCGCGGAACATCTCGGGCACTTCCTCACCCTCCAGGACGCCGTCGCCATTGGCATCGCCAGCCATCATGCGAGCTACCATTCCACCGCCGGGAGCTTTCATTGGTCCCTCGCCACCGTGACCGCCGACTGGGCTCTCTTTTGTAGGAATGGCTTCCTTTGCATGCGCACCGGGGCCGCCGCGGCCTTTATGCCCGCCAGATTCGCCCTGCCCGCCATGACCACCTTGCGATTCCCGGTAGTGCAGCGGAGCCGGCGGATTGTTTACGTCCCACAGGGCGTTTACCGCCACCTCTTCGTAGGTGGCACCAGCGCGGACGACTTTCGTTTCGCCGCTCTTGGCAAAAAAGTAAACCAGATCGCCGGCGACGATCGGCGTTGCCCAGCAAGCCAGCGACAATCGTTTTCGATATGCGATCTCCCCGGTGGCGATATCGATGCAGTGCAGCACGTTCGCTTTGTTCATAAAGTAGACGAAGTCACCGCATACCACCGGGCTGGCGTATTCACTGATCGCCTTTTCAGCTCGCCAAAGGACTTCGGGGTTGCCGTCCTTTAATCGCGAGAGATCCACGGCGCAATTGGCTCGGACTTGCCCGTCGCTCGAAAATTCGGGCAACCGCGCCGCGACGATTAATCGCTCGCCGTCGACAACCGGCGAGGGAACCGAGTTGCCTTCGATACCATCTAGCTGCCAGACTTCGCTTCCATCGACGGTGTCGTAGCCGGTCACCGTGCCGCCGCTGCTGACGATGACTTGCGATCGGCCATCGATCGTCGCGATCACTGGCGAAGCCCACGATTTGGTTGAATCCCGCTCGATGGACCATCGCACCGAACCGTCAGTTTTGTTAATCGCGGAAAGCGATGACGGTCCGCCGTGTTCAATCAGTAGGTAGAGCGACGTGGCATCCGAAGCGGGAGAAGCTCCGATGCCATGACTGTTATCAAACTTTCCGGACGCTTCCGTTTCGTCCCGGTGCCAAATCATTTCCCCCTCCCAATTGAGCGCGACAAAGTCGCCGGTTTCGAAGAAGGCGTAAACCCCCGCGTCGTCGACGATCGGTGTCGGTGCGGCACGAGCGTTCATGTAGTTTGAAGGATGCTCGTTCGAAGAGGCTCGCCGGTACGACCAAGCCACTTGCCCCGTCGCGAGGTCCAAACAGTCCACCGTGATCTGGTGACAATTTGGGCCGATGACCGAAGTCACGATCACTTTGCCCGCATGGATCACTGGTGCCGATTGCCCGTAACCCTCCAGCTCCTTCTGCCACGCGATCCCTTCGCTGGCCGACCACCGCGTTGGTAGTGGCGATGACGCTCGCGAGGCTCCTCCGTCGCGGAAGCTGGACCAGGAACCGACCGCATCGTCGGCCCCCAGGAAACCGGTCGAGCTGAACATCAGACCAATGGACAAGACCGCAAGCCCCCGCAGAAGAGAGACGGCTCGCGAAAAACCATGAAAAGGAGCAGGAATCATGACTGTGGACTTTCTGGATGGCAACGGGAAATCAACAAGACCTGGCATCGGACTGCAGGTGCACTGCGTGTGCATGTGCGGCGTCATTGCGGTAAATCATGACGACATCGCGTCGCTTGTCAACTCCCAGATGCAAATGCATTGCAAGAGTCGGCTCGGTTGCTTGAACCGTCATCGCCAGGGCTAATCAGTGTTTGTGCTTAGGGAAATTAGCAGCCACGCGTTAGCGTCCGGTTCTCCAGGTAAACCGGACGCTAACGCGTGGCGGCTGATACCTCAATTGGAAACACTCAATAGCCCTGCCGTCATCGCTTTCGCACTTGCAAAACGGTTGCGAACACATATGATGAAGGACTCTAAGGAGTTTTCATGAGCCAACACGATGAATCGCTTGACCTGGTCAAGCAAGCGATTCGCGACGCGGGGCTGCGAGCCACGCCGGCGCGGATTGCCACTTTGCAACTGCTTCGCCGGTCCTCTCAACCGCTGACCCATTCCGCTGTCGTCGAGGGGTTGGCGGACGTGAACGTCGACAAAGCGACAGTCTTTCGCAGCCTGAACGACATGGCTGAGGTGAGGTTGGTGCGTCGTACCCAGGTCGGTGATCACGTGTGGCGATTTGAAGCCATCGATCCCAATGACGAACACGACACCGGGCACCCCCATTTCTTGTGCGTCGACTGCGGCACCGTCTCTTGCCTGTCGGACGTCAAGTTGACCGCCGGGAGCCAGCGTGCCAGCGAGGCGGTTGGGGAAGTCACCCAGATTCTGTTGCAAGGTCACTGCAACGACTGCAAGTAGGTGGGAACCCCATCGGTGTCATTGGTTGTCGACGCAAACGCATGTCGTTGCCGTTGAACGTTTGCTCGCTACGGCCAGCCACGGTTCGCGAACTGCCCCGCAGAACGCTCTGGTTGAGATCGGTGTGATAACCGAATCACGCTTCGCCCACCGGGGCGAACGTCGCGTCTGTCCATGCCGCGCGGGCTTTCGGCTCGGCGATGTTCGGCGAATATGGAAGCGTTTCACGAGCCCGACAAACAGGTTCGCGCATGTTCCAAGCGGCGGAGCAATTGTCGGGTGGATCGAGCCGCTGCGTTGTGGCCGCCTTCCAGATCATTCGGTTGCTTGGCCATCGACCGCTGATTTTTGACGTTCAGAAATTAGTTCCATTGCGTGCTCTTCACCCCATTTCTTCAGCAATTCCAAGACGGGTTGCAACGACTTCCGTTCTTCGGTCAGTTCGTATTCAACTCGTGGCGGCACTTCAGCATAGACCATTCGGTTAACCAAACCGCTGGCTTCGAGTTCGCGAAGTTGCTTGGTCAACATCCGCTGGGTGACGCAACCGAACATCGCTCACTCCGGCCCTCAACCACTCGTGTGAGGGGGGCGTTCGAGCGGGTAAACACCGCGAGCAATCTCAGGTCGTTTTCCTTCCCGCTCACGTAATATCACGGTTTCGCCGTTTTTCGCGGTGCGAAACGTTGAGGGCAAACAAACGGGCAGTTGACTTTTGTTGCACGCGTGCAACAATTAAAGAGCGGCCAATGAGCTGCGGGTTTCTGCCCGATGTCCGAATCAGCCCCTCCATATAACCCGGACGTGTCGTCATGCCCCTTCACGAAATCGTTGCCCGCATCCAAGAACGAAAACGAGAGCTCGATATCTCTGTCTCGGATCTCGCGCGTCGCAGCGGGGTTTCACGGGCCACGGTCATTCGGATTCTCGGCGGTGAGGACCGCGAATTCTCGTTCGCAAACTTGCAGGCGATTCTGCTCGCCTTGGGGATCTCTCTCGATTTAACAGAGATTCCCGCCGAGCAATTCCGAGATCAGATTGCCACCGCAAAAGCAAAACGTCTGATCGCACTCACGCAAGGCAATGTGGCTCTCGAGTCTCAAGCTGTCTCGCGGGCTTCGGCTCAATCACATCTCGAAGAAGCGAAAGCTCGTATCGAATCGTCAAGTCGAAAACTGTGGGCCTCATGAACACGGGGCGTGGCAAGACCACTGGGCTTGGTTCGAGCGGGAAAGATGCCGACACGCCGTTTGATGGATCGGGGCTCAAACTCAAAACGATCAAAACGCGGCGCGAGCTCAACGAGGTTGAGTTTTCGTCGATCCTTCGCGTAACAGAAAAATACCTGCTCTCGAAACCATCCCGGAAGATTGCACCGTTCAGTTTTGATTGGCTTCTCGGACTCCACCGTGAGATGCTTGGTTCGATCTGGAGTTGGGCTGGCGAGATTCGATCAACTGAAAAGAACATCGGAGTGAGTCCCAACATCATCGCGACGGAGCTCGGAGTCATTGCGATGGAGGCTGACAAGCGACAGAAAGAAACGGGCGCTCTCGTGATTGCAACCGCCGCTGAGTTTCATCACCGCGCGGTTTGGGTTCATCCCTTTGAAGATGGCAATGGCCGGTGGGCTCGACTATTGGCGAATGTGTGGCTGATGCAACACGACCAGCCAGCCACGCTTTGGCCATCGACCGACTTGCGAAACACCGAAAGTCCGATCCGCGATGAGTACATTGCTGCGATCAAAGAGGCCGATGCACGAAACTATGGACCATTGATTGACTTACACCAAAGGTTCAGCGAAGACACGCAACTCTGAGAGCCAGAAAACAATTGAGCGGGGACAGTGGCATGAGCGAGTTTCATGGAAAAGCCCTTGAGTACACACTTGAATTGGAGCTGCATCTGTTCTTTATCCCGCTGATGCAAGACTGGGGTGACGGGATCGTGATGACTCGCACGCTCCAACTTCCCCTACGACGAGACCGATCGCGACGTGTTTGCCACCTGAAGCGAGAGTGAGGTCGCACCGTGATGAAGGATGATTTGTCCGCATCGCCGAGGGTCCCGACCTGCAGGCTTTTTCGCCTGTCGAAACAGAGATCCGATCGGTCGCAGCCTCTCGCTCAAATGTAACGAGCTCCGCAAACGGCTCAGCGGTATCAGCTAGTGGATGCGCTTGTGTTGCCACCTGACGAGGCACCATCATTGCTCAGACGTTTGAGACTAAACACTTAGAGATGTTACGAACTGCCCTACGATTTCGCCCGGCTATTTTGCTTGGTCGCGGGGCGCCCCGAACGGTGCACGAATAGTCGGGGCGGGCTATGGGCAACCAGAAACTGAGCGATAGGACTTTTGAGCATGTAACCCGAAGATTTTTTAGAACGGAGGCACCTGTATAAGACAGCGACCACGTCCGTTTAGGTGAATGTCGTCGAGAGCTTTTGAGGAGAAAGTTACCCATAGTTATGCCGTCCCGCTCTCGCGTAAATCCCTCGTAGGGCTGCGGTAAAGCACGAAAAAAGCCGGCGTCAGTCATGAAGACCAACGTCGGCTTGTTCGATAACCTGTCGAATTGTTTCCAACCGACGGGCATTTGGAGTTGCGGGAGCCAGATTCGAACTGACGACCTCGAGGTTATGAGCCTCGCGAGCTACCGGGCTGCTCCATCCCGCACAGGTATCTTCGGCATTCAGCGTGCCAAAGTCAAGGGCCGATCGGAATTTAAATCAGATCGCTACGCAATTTTCATGATTGAGCCACCGATTTGGGGTGCTTCAATCGTCGGAGAGCACGGGATTTCCTGTGTTAGCGTTGACGGTGGAGCGTTTGTTCTCTTGTTTCCAAAACGGAAAATGATTCGTTCGATTCCGGTTCTCCGCGGCGGACGCGGGGAGTCGGTGGCTGCGATGGGGGCGTGGGGCAAGAAAAGTGTGAGGGGGGAATCGCCGCGAATCGAAACAACAACGCGGCATGTCGACGGACGTTCGCTCGTGGGCTTGCCAACCGCGAGGCCCAAGCCCGCTATTGGTGGGGGGCGTCCGCGAGTCAATCACGATTCGAGCCGCGCCAGAGCAATCGTTCCAGCCTGCTTCAGACTGGCCAACGGTTGACATTAATTGGAAATTCCGCTCCGTTGGGGATCGATTGTTTTGTCTTCCATTCGCCGCGGATGCTATCTTGCGTAGAATGTAAGAGTTCCGCACAGCGAGGCCGTTTCCTTTCGCGATGCTGGCAGCCCTCCCTCGAATTCGAGGCGGCCGCGGCAGGATGCTGCTGCGGTCTGGTGTTTGAAGCGGCCCGATAGGATTCCCTTATCTATTGGTCAATCGAGGTTTTTTCGTGGCTCAGTCCAGCGCATCCAGCGATCCACCGTCGTCTGCGACTCCACCGCCACCGCCCCCGTTGCCCAAACCTGTCCCTGTGAGGCAGCCGCCGACGCCCAAGCAGCCCGCGCCGGTCGCAGCTGCAGTTCCAGTGCCTCCATCGGGTGGCCAGCGCTGGCGACGCGAAGCTGTCGATCCGACGGCGACAACGGTCCCAGCTAACAACGGAAAACCGCGTCCGGCTGGCGTGTCGGCGTTGCCCGCCGAAAGCGAAGCGGACGAAGGGACCGATTTTCTGGAAGTGGAAAAGTCCGCTCCGGCATGGTTGATCAGCCTGGTGGTCCATCTGGTGGTGCTGTTGCTGTTGGCGCTGTTGACTTTTCCGGGGACGTCGGGAGTCGGTCGGTTGATGATCGAGTTGGGGATATCGGAAAAGGAGGAGGAGGTCGATCTGGCGATGTTCGAACTCGATAGCTCCGAAGCTCCGGAAATGCTCGAAGCGACCGAGATGTCGGAACTGGCCGATGTTCAGGTCGACGATTCGTTTTCCCCGATGGAGATGTCTGATTTGATCGTTCCCGTCGAAATGGGATCGATGCAGGCGGAGTTCAAAGTCAGTTCGGCCCTGGCGGGGCGTTCGGGTGGGATGAAGCAGGCGTTGTTGGCGACCTACGGCGGCACCCAAGCGACACAAGACGCCGTAAAGTTGGGGCTGGAATGGCTGAAACGAAATCAGCAACGGGGCGGGTTCTGGAGCCTTTCGGGGCGCTATTCCGATGGTTCCAGCACCGAGAACAAACCGGCCGCTACGGCGATGGCGCTGTTAGCACTGCAAGGCGATGGCAACACGCATCTCTCGGGCGAATACAAGGATCAGGTCGCCGGTGGAATCAAGTGGCTAGTCGGTCACCAAGATCGCGAGGGGAGTTTTGTCACCAAGTCGCAAGTTCCCAGCCACCAGGCGTTGTACGCTCAAGGGCAATGCATGATCGCGATCTGCGAACTGTATGCGATGTCGAAGGATTCTTGGCTTCGCGAGCCGGCACAACGGGCTGTTAATTACGCCGTCGAAATCCAGTCGAAGGAGGGTGGTTGGCGCTATTATCCACGCCGCGAATCGGACACCTCCGTCACCGGATGGTTTTTGATGGGACTGAAGAGCGCTCAGATGGCCGGCTTGGAGGTTCCCGGTTCGGCGTTTGCGAACATCGGTTATTATCTGGACACGGTCGCTCACTACGACGGTTCGGCCTATTCCTACCAACCCAATTCCGCTCCTTCGCCAGCGATGACGGCCGAGGGATTGTTGTGCCGACAGTATTTGGGCTGGCAAGAGGATCACCCCGCATTAAAAGAAGCGGTGTTGACGATCGACGCCAAATATCCGTTTGTCTTAGACGACCGCGACTTCTATTACTGGTACTACGCAACGCAGGTGCTGCACCATTATGGCGGCCAACCGTGGCGGAACTGGAACGGTGTGATGCGAGAGGCATTGCCCAAAGCGCAAGTTCAATCGGGACGTGAGGCAGGCAGCTGGGCACCGCAAGGTTCGCGTTGGGGAAGCACCGGCGGGCGGTTGTACACGACCTGTCTGTCGCTGTTTTGTCTGGAAGTCTATTACCGCCACATGCCGCTGTACAAAAACGAGAACTAAAGGTTCGCCGATTTGCGTACCGCGCATAAAAAAAGCGGCCGGATGCCTTAGCATCGAGCCGCTTTTTTGATTTGTGCAACGATCGCAATCGTTGTTTTACGTTGCTCGCTTCACTTGGAAACCGTTCACGGTTTAGTAGGTGAAGGTCAGGCCTAGATCGAGGCCGTGCATGAAGAAGCTGTCGGTGTTGAATTCGAAGTTGGGCACTTCGGTTCGCGTCGCGGTGTTCAAGTTCGCTTCGGTGCGGGTGCTATCGATCCGGTTGTCGATGTGATTGCCCGCCAGAGCAACGTCCGACCACATCATCAGGCTGTAGCCGACGTTGACGGTCGCACATTTGCAGACGCGGTAACCGAGCTTGACGTTCGCTTCGGGAGCGAATGTGAATTGATCTCGTTCGTAGAGCCCGTTGTTGCCTTGAACCAACAGGCCGCGGTTGTTCGAGGAGATGGTTGTCGCCATGTCGTTGTATTGCGAATTGCCCGACAAGCGAACGCGTTGGTTCATGTTACCCAAGTGAACTTTGGTCAGCGAGCTGAACATGAAGCGTCCCTTGGCAACTTGCGTCTCGAAACCGATCTGCCCACCGTGGAACGTGTTTTCCGCTTCGAAGGCGTCGCGGAAATCGTAGATGTTCTGTGGCGTCAGGTTGCCCGCCACGGTGTTGTTCAGAGTCGAACGCCCTTGCAGGATGATCGAATCGTCCAACGAGTGGAAGGTGTAACCACCGATCAGGTCGACGCGGAAGTCAGCCGTGCGAGCCAACAGAGCCCGAGCGTAGACTTCCGATCCGATGAAGTCGAGTTCGCTGGTCGCCGAAACGTTGCCGGTGACAACTTGTCCGCCGCCAAGATCCTGTCCGATCGGCAACAGGCCAAACGTTCCGATCGCAACACCCAATCCAGGGCCAACCGGTGGAACCGCAGCGACATCGAAGAATGGAACGCCATAAGATGGTCCACTGCCGTTGGACGAAACGCTGACCGTGTCGGCACCATTCCAAAGGCCATAGATTCGGCCACCGATGCCGAAGCTGTGGTCGTCGTCCAGATAGCTACCAAAATCGATGCGGTTGCCGACCATCATGTCCGATTGAATGCCATCTTGGCCGCCAAACAGAACCGAGGTGCCGGCGTTGCTGACGTCGGGAACGACCGGGCGAGTGGCGAAGTTGGCGTTGCTGCTGATCAGTGCTGGGCTATCGCGATCTTCGGCCCACCACAGCAATGCTTCGACACGGCCCCAAGTGCGGCCGGAACCACCACGGTTGAGTTTGCGTCCAAAGAGTCCAGTCAGACATCCGCTGTTTCCAGAAATGCTGTCACATCCGTCGTCGTATAATTCATCGCAGGCCGAATCACAACTGGTTGTGCAGCCTTGTGGTCCACAAGCCGGCGCGGTTGCAAAGCTTGGCTGTGCGGCCGGTTGTTTGACGACCGAGGTGCCGTGGTGGTGGTGAGGTGTGTTGGAAAGGTCGCCAACGTGGGCTGTGTAACCAAGGGAGTTCTTGTAACCTTGAGACTGGCCGGGTTCCCCCGCCCATGCTGAAACTGTTCCGGCGAGAACAGCCACAACGGTCAGCCAGATGTTTGTACGTTTCATTTTCTTTCGGCTCGCATTTGCGGGATATTTGCCACGACTGGTACCATTGAATCGACACGTATAGCCAGGAATTCCAGATCAATCCGAACGCGAAGAATAGACAACCCAAATAACCCACATTACGCGTCGCAGACACCTCAGCTTGTCCAGGTTGCCGCCTGCCCGCCGGTTATGATTGCGATTGATATCAGCTAGCTCATGGAAAACGGTAATGTCTACCAGCGAAACAGCCCCAAACGAAGCGAACGACTCCATCGAATCGGTCCCCGCGCCAGTTGCCCAAGATGCCCAGGCTCCGGAGTCGCGCGCCGATAAGGACGTGCCACTGAAAAGCTGGCTCGGGATGGGAGCGTCGACGCGAATCCGTCGTTGGCAGCGGAATCTGCAAAAGATCGCCGCCTGGGAACCGCTGTTGATCAAAGAGAACAACGAGGAGATCCGCAAGCGGAGTCTGGCGCTGCGGTACCGCGCCAAATCGGGGGAATCGCTCGCGTCGTTGATGCCCGAAGCGTATGCCCTGGTCCGTGAAGCGGGTCGGCGCACGTTGGGGATGCGGCATTATCAGGTGCAGATGATCGGCGGCATGGCGCTGCACGAAGGCTGTATCTCCGAGATGCAGACGGGAGAAGGGAAGACGTTGACGGCGACCCTGCCGCTCTATCTACATTCCTTGTTGGGCAAGGGCTCGCATCTGGCGACGGTTAACGATTATCTGGCCAAGCGCGATGCGGAGTGGATGACGCCGCTTTTTCGCACGTTGGGTGTCAGCGTGGGAATCGTGCAAACCGAATGTGATCAAGGCCAGCGCCGCGAAGCGTACAACAGCGACATCACGTATGGCACGGCCAAAGAGTTCGGATTTGACTTCCTTCGCGATCGCTTGCTGCTGCGGGCGCAAAACCGCGTCCAGTCCGACTTCCTGGGCGATGGCGAATCGAACTTCAGCGGTGGCGGTGGCGACAAACCGGTGATGCGTGGCGTCCATTTCTGTTTAGTCGATGAGGCCGACAGCATCTTGATCGATGAAGCGAGAACGCCGTTGATCATCGGTTCGATCGAGGATCAGGTGCGCGAACAGATCGTGCAGACGTACCTTTGGGCGGCGCGGCACGCACCGGAATTTGTCGAGAACGAACACTTCGAAATCAATCCCGACACCAAACAAATTGAACTGATCGGCCGCGGTCGCCAACAAGTCCGATCGCTGCCACGTCCCGACCTGATTCGAACCGTGGGGCTGGTCGATCTGTACGAGTTCATGGAGCGTGGCATCAAAGTCCATCAAGAGTTCTTTCTGGACCGGCACTACGTCGTCCGCGACGATGAGATCGTGATCGTCGACGAATTCACGGGCCGTTTGGCCGAGGGACGTAAATGGCGCGACGGGATCCATCAAGCGATCGAGGCCAAGGAGGGGATGGAGATCTCGGTCCCGACCGGTCAGGCCGCGCGGATCACGATCCAAGATCTGTTCCTGCGTTACAAATATCTTGCCGGGATGACCGGTACCGCCGCCACGTCGGCACCGGAACTGAAGAAGATCTACCGCACACCGGTCGTACGTGTCCCAACCAATCGCCCGCCGCAACGGATCCCGCTGAAGGATCTCGTCTTCGGCGACATGCACTCAAAGTTTGTGGCGATTGTCGACGAAGTGGTTGAGATGAACCGATTGGGACGCCCGGTGCTGATCGGTACCCGATCGATCGACAAATCGGAACTGTTGTCGCAAATGCTCGAGGACAAAGGGATCAAACACGAAGTCCTCAACGCCAACAAAGTGGCCGAAGAGGCGGCGATCGTCGAAGAGGCGGGCAAGCGTGGCCGCGTCACGGTGGCGACCAACATGGCTGGCCGCGGTACCGATATCAAGGTTCCCAAAGATGTCGAAGCCGAGGGTGGGATCCACGTGATCTGCACCGAATTGCACGATTCGGCGCGGGTCGATCGTCAGTTGATCGGCCGCTGCGGTCGGCAGGGCGACCAGGGATCCTACCGCCAGTATCTGTCGCTGGACGACGATATCCTCAAGAACGGCTACGGCCCGGTCAAAGCCGCACGATGGAAACAGTTAGGCGCCGATAGCGGCTCCAGCTTTCAGAGCTATGCTGCGATGTTCCGCAAGGCTCAGCAGAAGGTCGAAAGGAAACACTTCCGCGACCGGATGGTGCTGTTGCATCACGAGCGCGAACGCAAAAAGATGCAGCGTGAATTAGGGCAAGACCCCTATCTCGACACGCCCGATTGATCTGCTGCTGGGGACGCCCTTCGCGCTCCCCCATCGGCTCCGTTTGCGAGATCGGATTGCGGCGGTCCCGTGGTCGGTCGCCGACGGATATCGCTGCGCTGTCGCGGGCTTCACCGGAGGCACCGTGCGGCGTGGCAACGCGTTGAAAAAGCCAAATCGACAAATTCCGGCGCTGCTGCCAACAGGTTATGGATTCTCCCTCGTCCGGCAGGTTACAATCGGTCTCCGTATCAGGGCAGTTTGCGGCCCCTTTCGCAGCCGAGAACGGCTGTATCCCATCCACCAAACGCCCGCCCACCATTCGACACCACGCAAAATCACAAGCGTTCGAAACACATTCACTCTCACCCCAAGAAGACTGCTGGTATGCGTACACTCAGCCTGCTTTGCCTGTTCGCCCTGACACTGCTTCCGCTCGCGGCAGCACACGCCGAAGAGGATGGTTTCATTTCCCTCTTCGATGGCAAGACCCTCGACAACTGGGACGGAAATCCCGTCTTTTGGAGCGTCGAAGATGGAATGATCACCGGTCAAACGACCGCGGATAATCCAACCAAGGGAAACACGTTTCTGATCTATCGCGGCGGGGAAGTTGGCGATTTTGAACTGCAGCTGGAATACAAGCTGATCGGTGGCAATTCGGGGATCCAGTACCGCAGTTTTGAAGTCGATCCCGAGAAGAAAAAGTGGGTCGTCGGCGGTTACCAAGGTGACTTCGAATCCGGCGACACCTACTCGGGAATTTTGTACGGCGAAAAGTTCCGCGGCATCCTGGCCAATCGCGGCCAGAAAACCGAACTGGTCCGCAACGATGGCAAGTTCAAGGTGAACGTCGTCGGATCGGTGGGCGATTCGAAGACGATCCAGTCGAAGATCAAAAAGGAAGACTGGAACACCTACACGATCACCGCCAAGGGCTTTGAGTTCGCTCACAAGATCAACGGCGTTCCCACCGCCGAATGTACCGACAACGACACCAAGGAACGTCGCGCCAGCGGCATCCTGGCGTTGCAACTGCACGCCGGTCCGCCGATGAAGGTCCAGTTCCGCAACATTCGCTTGAAGCGACTGCCAGCAGCCACCGACGACGCAGCTAAAAAAAAAAGATAGTCTTCATCGCGGGTAAGCCGAGCCACGGCTATGGTTCGCACGAACACTATGCCGGCTGTCGCTTGTTGGCCAACGCTTTGACCGAAGCGATGCCAGACTACACCGCCGAAGTGATCCAAAACGGCTGGCCCGAAGCGGGAACCGAAGCGCTTCAAGATGCCGACACGATCGTCGTCTATTGCGACGGTGGCGGTCGGCATCTGCTGAATCCTCACATCGACGAACTGGCACCGCTGATGAAAGCCGGTGCCGGTTTGGTCTGTATCCACTACGGCGTGGAGACCTTGGCGGGCAAGCCAGGCGATGCTTTCTTGGATTGGATCGGCGGTTATTTCGAAGCCAATTGGTCGGTCAATCCACACTGGGTTGCGAAATACGAAATCTTCCCCGACCATCCGATCAGCCGCGGCGTGCAGCCGTTTGAAATCAACGATGAGTGGTACTTCCACATGCGGTTTCGCGACGGCATGGATGGCGTAACGCCGATCCTCTCCGCACATCCCCCCGAAGACACGATGCGTCGTCCCGATGGTCCGCACAGCGGCAACCCGGCGGTTCGCAAAGCTGTCGCCAACGGCGAGATTCAACACATGGCTTGGGCGGCCCAGCGCGATGGCGGCGGACGCGGTTTTGGCTTCACCGGCGGGCATTTCCACTGGAACTGGGCTGATCCCAATTTCCGCAAAGTGATGCTCAACGCCATCGTCTGGACCGCGCACGGCGAGGTCCCGGCGGCGGGTGTTTCGACCGAGGATCCGACTCAAGAACAGCTGGAAGCCAATCAGGACGAGCCCAATCCGTCGATTGCCAAAAAGGAAAAGAAGGGGAAGAAGATCATGCGAACGGTCGTCGACCGCGAGGTGGCGACCAAGCCGAAGTCCGACGCAAAGCGTCTGTTCCTAAGTGATCCGGTGAACAAGAAAACGCCGGGAATTTCGGTCGCGATCGATGTGCCGTTGGGAGATGCAAAGCAGCTCTTCTTGGCAGTCACCGACGGCGGCAACGGCTACAGTTGCGATTGGGCCGATTGGGCGGAGCCGCGATTGGTGGGCCCCGCCGGGGAAATGAAATTGACCGATCTGAAGTGGAAGCACGCTTCGTCGGGCTTTGGCCAGGTTCGCGTCGGTAAAAACGCTGGCGGTGGACCGCTGCGAATCGATGGCAAAGCGGTTCCCTACGGAATCGGCACCCACGCGCCGTCGGTGATCGGATTTGATCTGCCCGCCGGCTACGACCGGTTTGTCGCTCGCGGCGGTCTGGACAACGGCGGAACCGATCAGGGATCGTGCGGCGGCAGCGCCGAAGTCCGTTTTGCGGTCTACGACAAAATGCCGACGCTGGAAGTTTCCGGTGGCGGATCGCGGGAAGCGCGCGAAGCGTTAGATGGTTTGGATGTCGGAGGCGATTTGGCAGCCAGTGTATTTGCCGCCGAACCGCAACTGTTGAGCCCTTCGAATATCGATATCGATCACCGGGGCCGTGTTTGGGTTTGCGAAATCGTCAACTACCGCAAACACAAAGGCAAGCGACCCGAAGGGGATCGGATCCTGATCCTGGAAGATACCGATGGCGACGGGATGGCCGACACCGAGAAGGTCTTCTATCAAGGGGACGACATCGATTCGCCGCACGGCGTCTGCGTGTTGGGCAACAAAGCAATCGTCTCGGCCGGCGACAAGGTGTTCCTGCTCACCGATTCGGATGGCGACGACAAGGCGGATCAAAAAGAGGTGCTGTTCAGCGGCATCTCCGGGTCGCAACACGATCATGGAATCCACGCCTTCACCTTTGGCCCCGATGGCAAGCTCTACTTCAACTTTGGCAACGCCGGTGGGCAGCTGAAGGATAAGGATGGTAAACCGATCGTCGACGCGGCGGGGAACGAAGTCGCGGCGCGACGCAAACCGTACCAGGAAGGAATGGTCTTCCGTTGCAATCTCGACGGCAGCGAGCTGGAAACCCTCGGCTGGAACTTCCGCAACAATTGGATGGTCACTGTCGATTCTTACGGCGGGATCTGGCAATCGGACAACGACGACGATGGCAACAAAGCGGTCCGCATCAATTATGTGATGGAGTACGGCAACTATGGCTACAAAGACGAAAAGACCGGTGCGGGTTGGAAAGCCGACCGAACCGGGATGCACACCGACGTGCCGCTTCGCCACTGGCATCTGAACGATCCGGGCGTCGTCCCCAACCTGCTTCAAACGGGAGCCGGTTCGCCGACGGGGATCACCGTTTACGAAGGGGATCTGTTGCCGATGTTCACCGGACATCTGCTGCACTGCGATGCCGGCCCCAACGTTTGCCGAGCTTATATCGTCAGCGACGACAAAGCTGGCTACACGGCGAAGATTCGCGAGATCTTGACCGGATCGCAGGACAAGTGGTTCCGCCCCTCCGACGTGAAAGTCGCTCCCGACGGGTCGCTTGTCATCGCCGACTGGTACGATCCAGGCGTCGGCGGACACGGCATGGGCGATCTCGATCGCGGGCGTTTGTTCCGCATCACTCCGATCAAACACGATGCGTCTTATAAGGTTCCGACGTTCGATTTCGATACGGCGCCGGGAGCTGTCGAAGCTTTAAAGAACCCCAACTACGCGGTCCGCTACATGGCGTGGCAGTCGCTGCACGCGATGGGAACCGACGCGAACAGCGAGCTGCAAAAGTTGGCAGCTTCGAAAAATCCGATCTATCGCGCTCGCGCCCTCTGGTTGTTGGGCAAGACCGACGGTCAAGGGAAGCAGACGGTTGCCCAAGCGATCGAAGATTCCGATCCCAACGTTCGCATGATGGGCGTTCGCTTGGCCCGCCAATTGGATCTGGAGCTCGAAGATTTTGTCGCTCCTCTGCTACGCGATCCCTCGCCACAGGTCCGCCGCGAATTGGCAGTCGCGCTGCGGGAGAGCAACTCGGAAAAGGTGCCTTCGATGTGGGCCGAATTGGCGACTCAACACGATGGCAAGGACCGCTGGTACCTGGAAGCATTGGGAGTCGGTTCGGATCTGCAAGCCGATGCCTGTTTCGACGCGTGGATCAAGGCGGTTGGCGACGATTGGAACACGCCCGCCGGACGCGACATCATCTGGCGTTCGCGAGCTCCCGCGGCAACCGCTTATCTGGTCAAGATCTTGCAAGATCCAGAGCTCAGCGAAGCCGATCAAGCCCGCTACATGCGCGCCTTCGACTTCCACGAGGGACCAGAAAAAGAAGCGGCTCTGTTGAAGCTGCTAGGACTGTAAGCGGAACCTGCCCCCATCTGCGCTCGGCAGCACGTAAGTTCAAAGCCGCGGAGCTGGCGATCGCATAAAGCCTGCGGCGCGAGCCGCAGGATCACATCGCGCGATCGATTGCTCAAAGCCCCGGCTGGGGGCGACAGCAAATTTGGATCTGTCGCCCCTGCCCGGGGCTCGCGCGGGTACGGCTTCATCACGGACCTGCGGCTCGCGCCGCAGGCTCTACGCGGCCGCCGCTCCCGCGGCTTCGTTTTGGGAAGTCGCGCGTGCTACTCGGCGACGGAGCGATTCCGATCGACAACGACGATACCAAGCGCGAGCTGCGCAGCTTCACGATTGGCACGTTTGAAGCAACAGATCATCCTTCGATATCGGGACCCTGGCATCCCTCAAACCATGTTCAATTGGACTAGCGACACAGACTTGCGGGCAAACAACAAAAAGCAAGGCTCAACAGACATTAAGATCTTTCGTTGTGTCGGCTGCCGCTTTGGGATGAACGATTCCAGTTGTTCGTTTATCGTGCGACGCATTTGTTGTACACTTGCATCCGTAAACTTCCTAAACCGCCAACATTCTTATCGCGCATCGGATTTATTGTCGCGTTAGCGCCGTTGCCGGCTCCGACCCCTTGTTTTCCCGCGTTCCCACACGGTCTGTTTATGTTTCGTATTCCGCTGTCGATCGTCGTTTGTTTCGCTATCGGGGCGATTGCGTTTGGGCAAGAGGGAAATTCACTCAGCCCCCGCGACAAATTGATTGTTGAAACGGTGCTGCGTATCAAAGACTTTAAGATCGAATCCTCCGCACCGGCCAAAGCAGCGCTGCTTCGCTATTTGCGATCCCAACCGGGGACGGAGCAATATTTTGAACTGATCGAACGCTTCGGGTTAACCGACGTCGCGGGTGAGCTGACCGAGTTTGCGATCGCTCACGCCGACGAAACCGCTGGCGTGCGGGCGGCGGAACTGCTGTTCAAGCTGGACCGTCAGAAGCTGTTGATCGATGCGATCTCGGCGGAAGCGAGTGAGCACGCGGTCGCTGCGGTCGCGTTGATTGGTCGCGTTGGAGGAACCAAGACGCAGGAAATTCTGATGCCCCTGATCGCGGCGTCGGACAAGTCGGCCGAGCTGCGCGCCGCGGCGGTCGCCGGAATCGCGCGTCGCAGCGATGGCCAGCGGGCGTTGCTGAAGATCGTTGCCGATGGCAAACTGCCGGCCGACCTGAACTTCGCCGCTGCCAACGCGTTGCTCTCCTCGGACGACAAAACGATTGTCGCTGAGGCGGCCAAATACCTTCAGTTGCCGGCGACGGCTGACAGCCAACCGCTGCCACCGATTTCGGAACTGATCCAAAAGCGTGGCGATCCCGTGGCCGGAGCGATCGTGTTTCGCAAATCGGGAACCTGTATCAACTGTCATAAGGTCAAGGGCGAGGGGAAAGAGGTTGGCCCCGATTTGTCGGAGATCGGCAGCAAGCTGTCGCGCGAAGCGATGTATGTCGCTGTCTTAAACCCCAGCGCGGCGGTCAGCCACAATTTTGAGACCTATTCGCTGCTGACGATCGACGGCGATGCGACGACGGGGCTGTTGGTCAGCGAAACCGATGCCGCGGTGACGCTGCGAAACGCCGAAGGGATCGACAAGACGGTGGCTCGCGATGATATCGAGCTGTTCCAAAAGCAAGCAAAGTCGCTGATGCCTCAGGATTTGCAGCGATTGATGACGGTTCCCCAATTGATCGACCTGATCGAATACACGCTGACGCTGACCAAATAGACAAGCGTTTTGCTTGCCGATCGCCGCCGCAGTGGTCGATCGCTAGCAGCCCCAGGTTCGCGTGGCCAGCGGCGTTAGACACGTCGTAACCGGCAAATTCTACCAGGTTTGCTTAACCTGCATTATCGGCACTACCGATACTTCTCCATACAGACGACATGCGCTCCGTGTGCTGTCGTCGCGAGAATATCAGTCTTTCAGCCAATGCAGAATGATCATGCCGATGGCCAACATCCAAACCAGCTCTCCTCGGAATCTCGCCTTCGCATCGCTGACCTGGGTGATGTGCGTTGCGATCCTGTTCTCCGCCGCTGCGACCGCTCAAACGCGGCAACGCGAAGTGACTCGCGGGACCTACAACCCGCCGGTTTTGGAATCGGGAACCGCGGCACCGACCAAGGTGCTCAGCAGCCCCAACCGCAACGCGGGCGACAGCCAACCAATGGTTCGCCCTGAACCGCAACCGGAAGTCGTTCGCCAAGTCGATTATGAAGTGATCGAGATGTCCGAAGGCCCCGCCGCGTTTGAGATGGGTTCGGGCTACTGCGATTCGGCCGGCTACTGCGATTCGATGGGTGGCGGTTGTGGTTGCGGTTCGCCAGCCTGTGGCGGCTGCGGTCCGGCGGCATGCAATCCCTGCTTCGGCTACGGAATGCCTTGCCAACGCTTGTTCGGATCGCTCGAGTATTCAATGTACTGGCGTCGCGGTCAAACTCTGCCGCCATTGATCACAACCAGTCCCGCCGGCACCGCAACGGGTATCGCTGGCGAACTGGGGCAAAGCTCGACAACGACATTGGTTGGCGGACTGACGCGTGGCGAAATGACCTCCGGTGGCCGCGCTCAACTGGGCCTATGGATGGACGATTTCCAATGCCGATCGATTCTGGTTCGTTTCTGGGCTGTTGGCGACGAGACGTTCAACTATTCAGCCGACCAAACGACAGCCGCCTTTGTTGCCGTACCGTTTAACAACGCGGGATTGAACGACCAAGCCGATGCGTTTTTGATTGTCGAACCGGGCGAAACGATAGGTAGCGTGAACATCCAAACCCGATCCGAAGCTTATGGTGGCGACGCGTTGTTGCGACAGAAATGGCGTACCGGACTAGGCGGACGTGTCGACGCATTCTGGGGTTACCAAACTGCTCGCATCAACGAACAACTGACCCTCTCGATCGATTCCGAAGGGCTCGATGGGGGCACTCGTGCCGGACAACGCTTGCAGATCACCGATTCGTTCCAAGCGAAGAACGAGTTCCATGGAGCGACCTTTGGATTCGATAGCTTCTATCGCGAGGGTTGTTGGTCATGGACGATGCTGACCAAAATTGGCTTCGGTTCGATGCATCGCGAAGCAGCGATCCGTGGCAACACGATTCGCAGCAGCGGCGGCCTCGCAGTCCCATCGGACGAAGGATTTTTCGCTCGCAATTCGAACATCGGCGACACCAGCAGCAGCAAGTTCTCGGTCGCTCCCGAGTTCGACCTGAAGCTGGGATATGCCCTACGTCCGGGACTCGATATGACGATCGGCTACAGTTTCCAGTTATTCACCAACGTGGTTCAGCCGTCGGGCATCCTGGACACCACGACAACGGATCTGAGCACGGTACCGACCACCCATCCGACGGTGCAGTTTGACGACACGTCGTATTGGATCCAAGCTTTGAACTTCGGTCTCGCATGGCACTACTAAGGTTGGGGACAACAGCCGTCATGCGTCGGTCTTCAACGATGCCGGCGGCCGCTGCTATCGCTGCCTCTTCCCCGAACCGCTCCCGGCTGGCTTGTCGCCGAACTGTGCCGCGGCAGGCGTGTTGGGCGTGCTGCCAGGATTGGTGAGGACGATCCAGGCGACCGAAGCGATCAAGGTGATCTTGAAAAGCGAGTCAACGCTTTCAGGGCGGCTGTTGATGATCGATGCGATGGAGATGCGGTTTCGAGAGCTTTCCAGCCGGCGAAACACAAGTTGTCCCGCGTGTGGATTGGAACCATCGATTCGCGGTCTATCGGGAGAGTACTCCGACGCGTGTCAGTCGCCCGCCTCGGATTCATCGGTTCCATTGCTGACCGTCGAAGCACTGCAGCAGCGGCTGGCAGCGGGAGAGTCGATCTTCTTGCTCGACGTCCGAGAACCCAACGAATAACAAATTTGTCACCTCGGCGGGCACCAGATGCCACTTGGCCAGTTGGCCGATCGACTGGATGAACTGCCGCGAGACAAACCGTTAATCGTCCACTGCAAGCTGGGAGGTCGCAGCGTCACCGCCGTGGAACTGTTGCAGCGAAGCGGATTTGAGAATGTCGTCAGCCTCGACGGCGGCATCCTCGCCTGGGCCCAGAGGATCGATTCATCGATGCCAACGTATTAGCCCCCTTACCCTCGCAGCCAACATACCACCATACCAGCACGAAGCGCCAGCGAGTGATCTCTCGCAGGGCAAGAGTCGGCGATACTCGTATCCCCGTCGTTCTCGTAAGTACCACTCGCTTGCGCGTCGTGCTGGTATGGTTCGCTAAGCTGGTGAGGTCACCATACCAGAACGAAGCGCCAGCGAGTGATCTTTACTGCAAGATGAGTGTCGTCGAATCACTCGCTTGCGCTTCGTGCTTGTAAGCACCACTCGCTCGCCGTGCTCGTAAGTACCACTCGCTTGCGCGTCGTGCTGGTATGGTTCGCTAAGCTGGTGACGTCACCATACCAGCACGAAGCGCCAGCGAGTGATCGCTCCTAACGGCTCGGTTGAGGCAAGCGCCGTCGGATCACCAGGTAGACGCAAAGGGACCCGCTGAGGATTGCAATCCACAGCCGCCATGTCCTTTGTCCCACCGCGGATTTCTTGTCTGACGAGGTCTCATCGCCGGCGGCCGCCGAGCTTTTACCTGTCTCGGAGGAAGAGACGTTCGCGTCGGCTACCCCTTGGTTCGCTGCACGCCCCATTGGGATCGGAACCAACTTTGGCTCGTGCCTTATCGGATCCTTGGCATCGGTTTCTGGCGTGTCAAAATCCCAGCCTCCTCCTTGGATCACGGTGGCACTCAGCTCGCCCGGATCTTTGCCGCTGCCCAATGAGAGCGTCGATCGGACTACATCGGAAACATCGTCTCGACCGTTGGGAAGGGTGACAGGTCCACGCTGGATGATTCGTTTCACCTCTTCGATGACCTGGGAACTGGAGGGATCGAAACCCAAAGCGTGCGGTAGATCGTTTAACGCGTCGCTCGACCAAGCGATCGGCAGCTGAGGATATTGGACCCAGTTTCTGCGGGTACCACATTCGCATGACTGTCCCACCAAGACCAGCTGAGGCAACAGCGTTTGAACCTCGAGCGTCTCTCCCTGCAACGTTGGGCCGGCTAGGCGACCGAGACCGTAGAGCGTGCAAACGATCGGTTCATCGGGATGAGATTCCGGGCTGTGCAACGTCCACATTAGCGTCTCGTATTCATCGCGTTGGTTCGCTTCGACGCGGATCACTTGGATCGGATTTGCGATCGGCCGCGGCAGCAGGCTCGCCGCTTTGTCCAATGCTGCGGTCGCTTCAGCGATCACCCCTTCGGCAATTTGGTTCGCCTGGTCGCTTGTCGATTCGAACAACACGATGTTGGCGAACGAACGCAAAGCGCGCTCTCGATAGGTCGACGCGAGCGAAAACTGAAGATGATCGGCGAGCAACCGCTCCCATTTGGGCAGCAGATCCAACGACGCTTCGCTCAACATGCGATCGGCGCCGTCATTGCGAACCAACCAGCAGGACCAATCCAAATCGGTGTTGTTGGACCATGCCCGCTGTTCATCGCTGGGAGCGGTCAGATTGGCGACCGTCCCCGACTGAAGTTGCAGATTCCACGCTCGGCAATTCGGTTCACCCGCCTGACGATTTAGGTCGCGTTGCATCTGCCGCAGCTGCGATTCTTCGACATGTTCAGCAAACAGCACCACCAGCCGCATTCGCGGTTCTTCGAACTCGACGAACCCGATATCGCGAACCGTGTAATTACATGCGGCGGCAACCGGCGCGAGCAGCATGATCGTGATGAGGGGGAGCAGATGTTTCACGGTGTCATCCTTGGTCCAAAGCCGACGGAGGTTTCGATCCAGCCGCCGCACGAGCAGCCGCCGCCTCCTTCGGGCGACAACAGCATCCCTTCGGCTGGAATCGTGCTAATCCAACAATCGGGGCGCAGACGATCCCATCGCGTCGCGGCGCTCGATTCGCCATCCCACATCGCGAGATTACCAGCCCGCAGGAACAACGAATTGCTGGAACAAGTATAGGTGCCGCACTGGTGCCCCGCAGGAAACTCCTTCGCGAGCACCTTGCCGCTGGTCCGATCGAGTGTCAGCGGCCGCAGGAAGATTTTGTCTCCCAATACCGCGGGACGCGAAAGATGTTTTCCGTGGTGATCGGCCTCCCAGCCATACTTTCCACGCCACTGCATTCCCCCCGTTTCCAGATCGAGCGAATACATCGCAAACTCGCCGGCGTTGCTTGTCTGCAACAGATACTGATCCTCGGTCGACACACCATACATTGCCGAGACGCCCGGAAGTGGTTTGGCGGGCGATTCCCATAGCTTTTCGCCGGTATGCAAATCGAGAGCCACGACAAACAGATTCTCCCAAAGCTCTGGCCCATCCAATCGGCGACTGCTCTGTTGTCGCAGCGTTTGAGACCGGCATTCGGTAAAGATGATCCGTCCGGCGGAAATCGAAATCGTCGGGTTGACGACTAACGCGTCGTCGTAACGCCACCGCCGCTTGCCGGTTTCGCTGTCGATGGCAAACAAAATGTCCGACGCCACCTTCTTGGCATGTTCGCCCTCTTTGGCGTCATACCAATATTCACCTCCCCAGTACCCGGTGAACGAGGTGTTGGGAGCGACGCTGCTGCCGACCAGCAGATCATCGTGCCGAGCCACAAAACCCCAGTCGAATTTGCGAGCCTTCCCCTGCTCCGCCGTGAACTCAGCCAAGGTTTTTCCGGTGGCTCCATCGAGCTTGAGGCAGACATCCTCCGTCGCAACGTAGATCGATTGGGCATCGCAGCACCAATTGGAACAGTCGCGTGGAACGTTAAAACGCACCATCTTGGACAACTCCTTCGCCCACAAGATCGTTCCGTTGTGAGAGTCCAACGTGATCAGCCGGTGGTGCCCCTGCAGATACAGCCGCCCGCCAGCTGCCAGCGGCGATGGTTTGCGATTTCCGCGATCGGATTGGTATCGCGGCCCGGGACGCCCTGCCCATGTAACCTCCAGTTGTTCCACCTGCGAAGCGCCGGAAAGTGTCTCGCCAGCAAACGCGGTGTTGTTTGCCAAACCATACATGTGCGTCCAGCCGGCGGCACCTTCCGCCCGAGGTTTGTGATAGGCGGTCAGTCCCCGAGCGTCGTCATTGCTAGCGATAGCTGCCGGCGCGGAGGCACCTGTATTGGGCTGCCCCTTCGTGAAACGACGGTCGCCGACAATGAACCCTTGCGGTGTCACCACGCGTTGCAGATCGGAAAAGCTCTCGCTCCGCCAGTCATCCCCTTGCGTTGTCGCCCCGTTTTCTTCGCTTCCGGCCACCCAAGCGATGTTGATGCAGTCGTTTGGAACTTGGCTCAAGTCCGATAGCAGGCGAACGCTGATCGGCCGACCGTAGAACTGGCGGGCGATCCATTTTTCGCGGAGCGGTTCGATCAGGCTCGGGGCGGTGACAAAGACGACCACGTCCAGTCCACCCCCGATGCACAACGCTTCCGCGGTTTGCAGGTCCGTGTCGTCTTGCACGACGGCGGCGATTCCCCGCGGATTCGCCCACGGTAATGTCGCCAAGAAGTCGAGCGTTTCGGTATACGTCTCGCCGATCTCGAGTTCGCGAAGCTGGGGCCGGGTGTAGTCGAAGTGCCCGTCGCATTGATAGTTCGCCGACTGCAGCCACTCGGCTCCCTGCTGCTGTTCGATGCAGAACCGGACAACTTCTCGTTGGTCCACATCGTGGATCAAACAGCGATGGCGATGTTTGGCTGGTGTCGCGTCCGCGGCGTTGGGGGCGTCCAACTCAGCAACCGCCGAACCGGCGAGAATCTTCACCCGACAAGCCGCATCCGAATCGGTAGTCCACTGGACCGCGGCGGTTCGCGGGGCGATGAATTCGATTTGGAGACCGTCCAGCTGAAAAGCGTCTTCTCCCTGGATTGGCGCTTGGTGTTGCTGCGTCTTCGGCAGTTGGAATTGTTGTTGGAAGATATCGTCTAGCTGATCGCATTCGAGCTTATACAGCTGCTTCACCTGGTCGGCATCGAGGGCGCGCTTCCCCATCGCGAGTTCATGCAGCCGGCCTTGGCTGTAGTAATGTTCATCGTCGTCGCGATACGAAGCCAACTGAAACGCAGCCTTCTCCGGATAAGCAATCGGCCCCGATTGATTTTTGTGCTCCGCCACCAACTCGCCATTCACGTACAGACATGTCTTGTTGCCATCATAGGTTCCTACCAAGTGGTACCATTGGCCCGGATGGAACGGTTTGCTGTTGATCGCCCAGCTCAATTTGTCTTCGCCCCCTTCGGCGCTGACGGCAAAGCCAAACTTGTCGTCGCGATAACCGAGAATCCAACCGCGTTCATAAGAACCGTTGTCTTGAGCGATGGAGATCAGCCCGCCCCAAGGTTGTCCCGTGTCGATACGGACCGTTGCGGTCGCCGTCAATGCATCGCGTGGAGGCTGAATTTCCCGAAAGTCTTTGACGACCTGAGCGTCGATCGTTTGCTCCAACACAAGTGCATGTTGCTCACCCAATTCGATGAACCGGCTGCCCGCGGGCAATTCGAAATCATGTCCACCAGGAAGCAGCGAAGGAATCGTGGTGGGGGAATCTGTCTCTTGTTGGAGGTTGGTGTTTTGCAAGGTCCAGCGTTCCAACAGGTCATATTCCGCCGGCCAAGGCTGAGGTGCTGCAGCGTTTGTCGCGGCGGGTGGCTCGTTGGAAATAGGCAATTGGTCGTAGCCGCTGAGTGCGATCCAGCTATCGAGATCGCCCGTCGGTTCCGATTCGACGTCTCGAAAAACGGAGATCTCCCCGCGGTCGGTGCTCACCACCAGGTGGCCATTAGCAACCGCTAGACCGCGCCCTCGGCCAGCGATCGCGCTTGCCCACAACAGGTGACCGTCGGTTGCAGAAAGAGCCGCCACATATCCGTCGCTTCCGACCAGCACGGTGGAACCGGCAAGGATCAACTCCTCTCCCGCTCGCAACGCCACCTTCCAGATTGGACGATTCCGCACTCGGTCGAGCGCCGTGACTCCGGTTGGATCGAGCAGAAAAGCTGTTTCGCGATCGACGACCATCGAAATCCCATTTTCAAAACTGGCGAACTTCTCGCGTGATTCGGCGTGCGACGCGGTCAACCAACCCGCCTTATTGCCCGGTCCGTGCAACACCTCCCCCTGCTCGGTCAACAGCGCAAACGTTCCTCCGCCACCGCCGAGTTCACCCGCCGGAGCGCCATCGGCGCGAGTGAACAACCGCGGTTGGGCTCGGCCCTGAGGCGAGATTATGTGCTTCTCGCCCAACAGCATTGGTCCCTCGATCGTCCATCCCTTTCCCAACTTTTGATGCGATACGATCTCTCCAGTTTCAAGTTTTAGCGAAAACAGATGCGAAGGCTGCCAAGGAAACAGCCCCGATCCGGCGAGCAACGTCGACGCCGCAGCGTCGTACAGCACCCCCGTCCGAACCGGTTGGAATGAACATAGTCGGCCATCGTTGACAAAATATTCGGTATCCACCAACCGACGCTTCCAGGCGATCGTTCCGGTTTCGATCTCGACAGCGTAGACGGATCCGTCGTCGGATCCGAAACATGCGAGCCCGTCGACAATGGTCGGTGCGACGCGAATTGGGCCTCCCACCGTCACGATCCACTGCATTTCACCGGTCGATAGATCGAAGCAACGCAAGCTGTCGTCGGCGTTGCTTCCGACAAGCAACTTTCCAGCAGCGATGACCGGTTGAAACGCGGAATCGTAGTCGCGCATCGATCGCAGCCCTTCGACCTTTGAATAGGCGTCCCAACGCGCCGCGTCGGGCCAGGCGGATGCCGGAGGCAACGGCGACTGCCACTGCCAAACCATCGACAACCGATCCACCTGCAACGCTTCGCTCGTCACGCCGCTGCGGCGTTGGTCGTGGCGGTAGGTTGTCCAGTCGTCGGCACGAACTTGCGACACCGCACAAAGGGTCAGCTGGACGAGAACGGCCAGGAGTGAAGCTTTTATCACGAACGGGCTCCAGTAAATCGGGAAACGCGATGAATCGGTCAACGCAACCATCAAGCGACCACCCGCCAAAAAACAAGTTTGGCGGGCTGCCGGTTCAACCACAGCGGAAGGTCGATTGGAAGTTGTCAGGGGAGGATACAAGTCAATTTTTTTAACATCTGTAAACCACTTGTTGGTTGTCGCCATCGAGAGGAACGGAGGAAGTTTCGTCGTCCAATGGGGTGCCCTTCAGTTTGGCAAGTCTCGCCATTGGGAACACAAGGCCAGCGGAGCACACATCGGCTTCACGTACTCACCTGCACGTTTGCCGCTCCGGCGTCGTTTGCGATACAAAACCACCGGTCGGCCAGCGACTGCGCCTCGGCTTGGCTGTGCGTTACATGCAACACGGTGACACCGGTTTGACGGTTGATCTCTCGCAACATCGATTGCGCGGCAAGTCGCGTATCGGCATCGAGGGC
This sequence comes from Rosistilla ulvae, assembly GCF_007741475.1. Taxonomy (NCBI): domain Bacteria; kingdom Pseudomonadati; phylum Planctomycetota; class Planctomycetia; order Pirellulales; family Pirellulaceae; genus Rosistilla; species Rosistilla ulvae. Next base: position 3,136,033 of record NZ_CP036261.1, read on the forward strand.
GCTGAGTGGTTCGTCGAGCAGCAGGACCGAGGGGCCATACGTGAGCGCCCGTCCGAGCGCCACGCGTTGAGCTTCGCCGCCGCTGAGGCCTCGAACGCTACGGTCCAACAGCGACGCGATCTGCAAAAGTCCTGCGATCTCGGTGACGCGTTGCTCCATTTTTGTGGTGTCGGTTTTGCGCAGCCACATCGCAAATTGCAAGTGCTGGCGGACGGTCATCGTGGGGAACAGGGCGAGATCTTGCGGCACGTATCCGACGTTGCGATCCGCGGCGGACCATCGGGTTACATCGACGTCGGCGATCTTGATCGTCCCCCTGCGCAGCTTTCTCAAACCGCAGATCGATTCAAGGATCGTCGTCTTGCCGATCCCCGTCTTGCCCATCACCACGGCGTATTCGCCCCTCTCTACGTGAAGGTTGAGCCCACGCAGTGAAAACGATCCGGCCGCGATGGTTGCGTCTTCGATCTTGATCATGTCGACAGCCCCGCACCGATCCAACGCAGCGTCACCAAGACGATGATCGCCATCGCGACCATCAACAACGACACGGCAACGGCGGCATCCAATTGCCCGACGCTCAATTCCAAAAAGACGGTTGTCGAAAGGACCTCGGTTCGGAACCGCGTCGACCCCGCGAAGACAAGGATCGGGCCAAATTCGCCAAGCGCCCGAGCCCAGGCGATTGTTCCGGCGGCGATCATTCCCCGCCAAGCTTGTGGCAGCGCGACATACACAAACGCTTGGCCGCGCGTGCAACCGAGAGTCCTGGCGACGTCTTCGGCTCGCGGGTCGATCTGGTCAAACGTCACGCGCATCGTTCGGACGGCAAACGCACACGCGACGGCAAACTGAGCCAAGATCACCGCCGGCCAGCGAAACGTCACCTGAAAACCAAGCGATTCCTGCAACCAGTTTTCCAGCCGCCAAGCCGATCCGGGGAAGAGCCACTGCGAAAATGGAAACGGCTGGTGGAACAGAATCAATAGACTCAGTCCCAGAACCAACGGCGGCAGCACGATCGGAATATCGACGATCGTGTCGATCACCGCGCGGCCAGGAAATCGGTAGCGCGCAAGGGCGTATCCAAGGGGCGTTGCGATCCACAGCGACAGCACCGCCGCAATCGAGCAGCTGGTCATCGTCAAGCGAAAGGCGGATTGAATCTCCGGCTTCTTTAACGCTGCGACAAATTCGGCCGGGGACGTAAACATCAGGTCGGCGACCAACAGCAACACGATCAGCAGAATGAAATTCGCCGACAGTCCCGCGACGACAAAATAGAAGACGACATCTCTCAACCGGCGAAAGCGAGTACGTTGGAGAGTCATGGGCACAAATCAACCTAATGCAGACGCTATCGTGGGAGCTCTGTTAGAGACCCTTTTTCCAACGGAAGCCTTCCGCCGTAAATATGGCTTGGCTGTCGGACGAAATCAACATTTCAAACAGCCGGCTGGCGAGCTGCGGGTAGTGGGAACCTTTTGCGACAGCCCAAGGTTGCGTCGCCGTCGAACAGGGAATGCCTTGAATCTGCACCGCATCAAAATGTTCCGCCGATCCGGCGGCGTTGCTCAAATAGACGACCGCCGCGTCGAGCGATCCGGTCCGCAGCTGGTTGACCAACATATCGCCGGTGGGAGTCTGGACCGTGACGTTCGACATCAGTTCGCGTTGCATCCCCGATTCGCGAAAGACGTTCTGCGTAATCCAGCCCATCGCACATTGCTTTTCGTGCCCGATCCCAACCCGCAAATCGGGTTGCCGCAGATCGGCGAGCGTCGCGATTTTTCGAGGGTTCCCCTTGGGGACAAGAATTACAAGTTCGTTCTGCGACACGTCGACCGGATCGGGAAAGATGTCTTGCACTTGATTCATGAATTCGACATCGCAGGCGAAATATGCGTCGGGTTGTTGACCGGCTTGCATCTGGGCAACCAAGATCCCACATCCGTTGTAGACTCGCGAGACGAGGACTCCTTCGCGCTCTTCAAACGCAACGATCGTCTCTTCGATCGCCGGGCGAAGCATCGACCCTGCAAAGATCGAAAGTTCGGGGACCTCTGCCCATGGATCCCCCGCTGCCACGCGGAAGCCATGTTCGGCGTAGACCTTTAAACCCTGGTCCCTCGCTGCGACAAAACGTGCAAAGTGTAGCGACTTGGCTGGTTCTTGCGACGACTGCAACACTCCAAGCGATACCTTGGATGTCGCCTCGCGGAGCGCCTCGATCTCGACAAATTCGAGATCGGGGTAGGGATGGAGGACCGCATCGTAGACGATCCCAGCATCGGCAGCCCCCACCTGAACATCGTTGGTCACCTCGGTGACCGTTCCGCGGAACGCAGTGGTTGCCGCGGCGACCGCTTCCCAGGTGCCAGCTTGCGTCAACAGTTCACGCGTGATCTTGCCAACCGCCGCGGCATCGGGATTCGCTTGCACCAGACGAACGTCATCGGCAAGAAGTGCTTGCAGGTCATCGATCCCCTTGGGATTTCCTCGCTTTACGACAAGTCCGGCTTGCATCGTCGCAAGAGGCAGGATCTCGGCAACCAGGCCGCGCTCGCTTGCCGTCGCTAGATAACTCTCGTCGGCGGGCAGATACAGGTCACCTCTGCCGGTCAGTTCCGATTGGGCGAGCAAGGTTTGCGAGGGACCGTATTGAACGCTGATCGCAATGCCGGTCAGTTGTTCGTATGCGTGCCGGATCGGTTCGAGCACCGCTTGGTTGCTGGCCGCACAATAGATGTGCAAACCGTCCGACGCGGACGACGCAGGGTCAGCCGAAGTGGATGCGGAAGCGGGCGCGTTGCGATTCGAAGCTCCGTCGGCAACCATCAGCCAGACCAGAACAGCGACCAAGGCAACCGATCCCAACATCGCAAAGGCGGTTTTCGACATACACGGAGCCTTCCTCTTCAGGGGCGTCGTTGTTGAACCGGGGGATGATGACTATATCGATCCAGCGATAGGGCATCAACGTACCGCAATCCAATCCTAACAAATCAGATCTACCGTGAACGAATCAGCGGTTGAGCGTCGGCTTGCGGTGCGTTGAACCGTCGAGTCAGCAACGCCTCCCAAAACAGCGTCGAACTGCTCGAAAGACAAACGGTTGCGAAATGTTCGCTGCTATGGGACCAATTCGAATTGGAACTGATTTTCTGCATCGACGCTGACATGCTCTCGCATCGTGCTCTGTTCGTTGTACTTCGCTGGGACTGTTTCCGCGGAATCGGCGATGTTTTCCCGCGGATCGCCGCGACGATAGGTCGAGATCGATACCTGGTATTCACCGGGCATTACCCCGTGGGTTCCATCGGCCGAAACAAGCTCAAATGTCCCCTGCGCGTCGGTGGTTCCCTGGGCAGCGATTCCACCACCAATGGGCGAGAAGACAACATTGGCGTTTGCCAACGGGGACGAACTCATCGTGACCTGTCCTCCCGCTTCCACGGGACCGACCTCTCCGCTGCAACCGATTGCAGCGAGCAACAATCCGCAGAGCGCAGCTGACCAGGACACGCCGGTAAGCTGAGTGTTAAGTTTAGAAGTACTTTGCATGATGGATCCTTCGGTTGTGGTAAGTGCCCGAACTGTTTGATTAGAATTCGCCAACGGGTCGACCGTCTGCGATGTCCAATAGTTCCTCGAAGGTGCTGTCGATTGCCGACGTCGAAGGCAGGTGTTCGATCGTATGCGAAATGCCGCGGACCGAACCGTCGCACAGAGTTGCCAGCATCGTGCCTGGATGTTGGCTCGAGAAGCTGTTGCGAGGATAGCCGGTTCCATTGATCACGGTTTCGCCAACGGCCAAGACGTCTGCCATTCCGTAATACGTGTTGGATGCGGATTGGGCTCCACCAAAGACCAACGCTGCGTGCGGATGCGTCGTGCCATTGACAACCAGTGCTGTCGACACTTGCGGCAGCTTCCAGATCCGTTCACCGAACATCAGGGTGCTGGAGGTGCCGTCGAGAATATCGCGGAACTTTGTTCGGCTGTTTGCCGAAAACACTCCGTTGACACAACCGACGTTTCGACCCGCAGAGGCGGCGGCAGCTTTGGTACTGTAGAGTCGCCATGAGCCTCCATTGCCGACATAGGTGCTGACGTTCATGTAGATGTTGCCACCGGAAATCTTGTCGACATCGCGATCGGAGATTTCGGGAGCGGGAACCGATGGGCAGAGGAACGCCGAGAGCGGCTGGCGGGTTAACTCAACGATCGTTGGATCTTCCAACGCAACCGCGAGAGGTTGTTGGGATACGCCAAGCCGATCATGCAGACTTTGTTGTTCGATAAATGGCAAGATCAACGCTCCCCAGGCAAGGTTCGCGTGGTCGGCCGATGTGTAGTGGTTGATCATGCCCGAGGGGAGGCATTGATAGGTGTCGTGGTAGTTGTGAGCTGCAAGACCCAACTGTTTCAAATTGTTGGAGCATTGCATTCGGCGCGCTGCTTCGCGAGCGGCCTGGACCGCGGGCAACAATAATCCGACGAGAATTCCGATGATCGCGATCACCACCAGAAGTTCGACCAACGTAAATCCCAACCGCGTTTCGCCGCGACGTTGCGTGATCATATTGGATGCCTTTATTGGAAGAGTTTGAGGACTAGTGTTTTCATGGTTAAACAATCACACATGCCGTTTGCATGCTGCTTCAAAGATGTGCTTATGGTAAGAAGCGGAGGTGGTTTTCGATAATGACAAATCGCCCCCTTCGCATTGACAGTTTTGGCCTGTTTCGATCACCAGTGTGATCGAATCTTCACATTCGTGGCCCGCTCGGGCCGCCGGCGGTTTCTACGGTTCAACGCCGAAGCTTGCTGTTGGGGCGATCGTTCCCTTGACGATGGCATTGTGTGCCGTTGTTTTTCATTCCGACTCTCTCTTGGATCCATTGAATGTCCGATCAACCGTTTGCATCTGCACGGCGTCGCGTTGCCTTGCTGGTTCACACGTCGACGGCGTGGTGCCGCGAGATCCTCGCGGGGGTCGCAGAGGAAGCGTCGCACACCGGAGGCTGGGACTGCTGGATCGAACAGCGCGGCGCGTTGGAGAATCTCGTGTTGCCAGAATCGTGGCAGGGAGAGGGGACGATCTGCCGATTGAATAACGAAGAGCTCTATCGACAGATCGAACGACGAGGCTTACCAGCTGTGAATACGTCGTGGCTTGCAGAACATTCCACCACCGTCTGCAATGTGGTTTCCGATGAAACGGCCACCGGTCGGGTCGCTGCCGAATATTTCATCGCTCGTGGTTGGAAAAATTTTGCCTATATCGGCAAGCCTCAATCGATGCCCTATCTCGACCGATGTTGTCCGACATACGTGGAGACGATTCAACGAGCGGGATTCACAACCCATCAGCGATCGATTCAGTCCGGATCCGGGGCCGTGCTGAATCAAGCGGAGATGCGCGACATCATCGATTGGTTGATTGAAATTCCCAAACCGATCGCGACGCTAGTCTGGACAACTACGATGGGATACGAGTTAACCAAACTGTGCCATCAAATTGGGCTTCGTGTTCCAGAAGACCTTGCCATTTTGGCGATCGAATTGGAACCACTTGTTTCGGCGTTGGCGCCAGTCCCAATCGCTTACATCGATCAAGCGCCGCGACGCATTGGCATCGAAGCCGCGAAACTGCTGAACCGATTAATGGATGGCAATCCTCCGCCCAGCGAACCTACGCTTGTCAGCCCTCGCGGAATCGCCGAGCGGATGTCGGTCAATGCGATGCTTGTCGAAGACGATTTGATTCAGGCCGCGTTGGCGTTCATTCGCGAATTGGTCAATCAACCGATCACCGCCAACGATGTCGCTGCGGCAACCAAGGTGCCGCGGAAGACACTGGAACGGCAGTTTACAACTCAAGTCGGAAAATCGGTTACCGCGGTCATCCGACAAACAAAATTGGAGTACGCACAGCACCTGCTTCGCGAAACGCGACTGGCCACGCAAGAGATCGCTGAGCGAACGGGCTTCCATCACGTCGAAACGTTCTTCCGTTTCTTTAAACGCGAAGTGGGGCTGACTCCCAATGAATACCGGCATGGCTAGCCGCGCGACCTTCCCCCGACGTTCGGTGACCGCCGGGGCAAATCGCGGTTTCAATTTGAGCTATCAGCCGGCACGCGCTGGCAGCTTGTCGGTTTAGTCACAACGAACTTCCTTCCATTAGCCGATTGGGCGTTAGCCCCGGTTTGGTGGCGTCGGAACCGAGGCTAACGCCCAAACGGCTGACTAAATCGACAAGCGCTGGCGTCGATGAGTGAAGCCAGCGTGAAGTCGCGATCAAAACCCTCGCCGGTTCAGGCCATTCGCGCAAGCAGAACCAAGATACAGCTGCCGTCATCGATCACGTTCAGCCCCGCTTCGCGAGCCGCTTGGCTAGCTTGTTCGTCTTCGGCTCCGGGCTGCATCCAAACATGTTTCACACCCGCTGCGATCGCATCGTCGATGATCCGCCGCGTCACCTGAGGAGGCGTGATGATCGAAACCGCATCGGGGACCTCGGGCAGATCCGCGATCGTGGCAAACGCCGGTTGCCCTTCGATCTCATCGGCAGCCGGGTTCAACGGGAAGACCTCTCGTCCGCTTTCCAAGAGTGCACGGAAGACCTTGTTTCCGTATTTCTCACGCTTGGGGGACGCACCGGCGACCGCAAACGTCTTGGCGGCCAAAAAGCTTTTCAGCGAGTCTTCGTTCATCGGATCGATCCTATCAGTGCGGCGTTGAGGGAAATCGCAGCAAAACATTGCCATCGCTTCATTATCGCGAGTTGCTCGCATTAAGAAAAGTGATCGCACGATGGATATGTCTCGGGGGGCCGGTTGCTTCTTTTGCTCGCGCAAAGTCGTCCTCGACGACGCGTTACAGTCCGGTACCTCAACGGCTATATTGAGGTTAGGCCTGCCTCGGTTTGTGTTGCCACCGGCGATCCTAACGCCGGGGCGACGAGGTCGCCTATTTACCCTTCTACCTGTCGTTTGAAACGGAAACTATCGTGCAAAACCTTTCTCCTGCAGGTATCGAACTTGTTCAACGCCTATCCCAACAACATGGCCTGTCGACCGATGCGGTCACGCATATGTTGATCGCTGTGCAGAACGGCAACGGCTCGATGGCTCAATTCAATCACCCGGCGTTTGGTGGAGCGGGCCAGTGGATGCGCGGCGGGATGACGATGGTCAGCGATCTGTTTAATCACCAATTGAAAAATTGCGTGAACAATTTGTGTGCGGAGATATCCGACGCGCTCAACAACCATCAATTGGTTCCCTTCAGCGGATCGTTCCAGTCGCAATCCCAAGGAGGCAGCGGCGGGCAAACTCAAGCCGCCGGCCAGATCGGTTCGGCCAACAGCCTGTTTGTTCCCGACCCATCAAAAAATTGGTGGCCCCAAGAAATGGGATCGCCCAACGCCATCGGATCGCAGAACAACGTCCGCTACGCCTACTTCGCCAACATCCATCGGCTGGCTGTGAACACCGGCGGCGGGACCTGGATCTACGACACCTTGAACCATCAGATCGGCGGATTCAGCCAGCAGCAAGGGAGCGGCGGATCGATCACGTTCACCAGCCAGTTTGGGGTCGTCGATCTTTCGACGCTGCCGGTGATCTCGCGCGATGGCGTCCCCGCGGCACCGCAGCAAGCGCCGCCCGTTTCGCCGCCGCCAAGCCATACTGACCATTCGTCTTCCCAACCATCCAATCCCGCTCCGATGCCGGCGGCCCATCTGAGCTCCAGTGCGACAGGGAACGACATCATCGAAACCCTGGATCGGTTGGGTGGACTGCTGGAAAAAGGCTATATCAGCGAGCAGGAGTTTGCGACGAAGAAGGCGGATCTGCTGAGCCGTCTGTAGTGGCGTCGGCGGTGCAATCCACCTAGCTCGATGCGATCCCGACGGGTAAGTTGACGTGAGCCGATCGTTCCGATCTGACTCGCCAAAACTCAAGGAGCCCGCTGTGCGGATCGCTTTATTTGCATCGAAGCCTTACGACCGCCAATTTTTTGACCAGGCGAATCGCGAAGGCGAACACGAAATCGTATACATAGAAGCTCGCCTGTCGCAGCAGACGGTCCAATTAGCCGAAGGTTTTCCGGCGGTCTGCGTCTTTGTCAACGATCTCGTCGACGCCGAGGTCCTGCAGCAATTGCATGCCGGTGGAACGTCGATCGTGGCGCTGCGATCGGCCGGATTCAACAACGTCGATCTCAAGACGGCGGATGCGTTGGGAATCAAAGTCGTCCGCGTCCCCGCCTACTCGCCGTACTCCGTGGCCGAACATACGGTTGCGATGATCCTGGGGCTGAACCGCCAGATTCCACGAGCGTACAACCGCGTTCGCGATTGCAACTTCAGCCTCGAAGGACTGCTTGGCTTCGACTTGCACGGCAAGACGTTTGGCCTGATCGGAACCGGCGAGATCGGTCGCGTCGTCGCCAAGATCATGAGCGGATTCGGCTGCCGAATTGTCGCCTATGATCCGTATCCAAACCAGCAGTGGGCCGAAGATTCCGACGTCCAGTACGTCGAACTCGACGCGTTGTTGGAACAATCCGATGTGATCTCGCTGCATTGCCCGTTGACTCCCGATACGCATCACATGATCGATGCGGCGGCGGTGCAGAAGATGAAGCCGGGCGTGATGTTGATCAACACCAGCCGCGGCGCGATCGTCGAAACGCAGGCTGTCATCGACGCGTTAAAATCTTCGAAAATCGGTTCGCTAGGGATCGACGTCTACGAGGAGGAGGACAAACTGTTCTTCGAAAACCTGTCGGGACAAGTGGTCCAAGACGATGTTTTCGCGCGGCTGCTAACCTTCCCAAACGTTTTAATCACGGGACACCAAGCCTTCTTTACCAAGGAGGCGTTGCAGCAGATCGCGGCGACGACGCTACAAAATCTGAACGACATCCTGAAGGAAGGGAGCTGCAAGAATCAATTGCACGCCAGTTGAACGCTGCGGTCGAGCAACTATTGTGCGAACGGATTCGCTTGGATTCGCGGTGCGTGATTCCGCCGCGCCGAGTTAGCTGACGGAACGGATCGGCCGATAAAGACATCTCCTGGGGTGAAGAAGACGTCGTGGACCTGCGACAGCGGAACACTAGGAACCTGTTGGATTGCCGCCGCAACGGCGCGGGGTGCGTCGGGGAGCGGATTCAGATCGGGATAGCCAGCCTGTAGTTCCGAGGGGGACTGGTGTTCGAAAGGTTCAACGTCGCGATCGGCTTTTAGAGAAACAGCCCGCGGCAGGCTGGCCGCTTCGACTGTGGAGAACTCCATGTCGGCGTTTTGATCCGTTGGCTGGCGCAGCATCAGCATCGCTACCGCAGATGAAAGGAGCAGGATCGCAAGAGGTGGTAATATGCGGATCATACGGGGCGTCGCGGGCTGGAAACGGGCTTGCGGCGGAAATACGAGACCGACAGGACCGGTGCCAGCGGGCTCGCAGATGCTCAGGTAAATGTCGTCTGCAATGGAAACCTTAGATCACCGCAGCGGGTTGTCCAATTTTTCCTGTCCGATCGACTTTGATCGCCAGATAGCCGCGAGCCAGCTGGGCTGAGAATTTCGGAAAGACCGGTTTTGATCGTTAGCGCGATCGACTTCTTGCCTCAACCCCGTGTAGATTCAAAATTCGCGGATGCCCACACCCGTTGCGATAAGCTAAGGTCTTGTTATTGCGGATCGGTCGTCGAGGGAACGGGCAGCGGTCGATCGACGCTTCCCTGCGGTCGGATACAATCGATCGGGGCCTTCCGTTTTTCCGACTCATACGCGCCCCGGCGTGCTGGAATGCAATGATCGAAGTCAGCGAGCTCACCAAGGCATACGACGACCTGCAAAAGGGAAAGTTTATTGCTGTCGATTCGGTCTCGTTTTCGGTCGGCCCCGGTGAGATCTTCGGTCTGTTGGGGCCCAACGGTGCCGGCAAGACAACCGTCCTGCGGATCCTGAGTACCGTTCTGCAAGCCACCTCCGGAATCGCTCGCGTCCAGGGTTATGACGTCTCGGCCGATCCAGCCGCTGTGCGTCGGCGGATCGGTTTTGTCAGCAACAATACAGCCGTCTACGACCGGATGACAGCGTGGGAGATGGTCGAATACTTCGGCCAATTGCACGGCATGCCGCGCGATGCGTTGGACGCTCGACTGGTGGAACTGTTCGCTCAACTGCGAATGGACGACTTTCGCCACGTCCCCGGAGCCAAGCTTTCGACGGGCATGAAGCAGAAGGTTTCGATCGCCCGGGCATTGGTTCACGACCCGCCGGTTTTGATCTTTGATGAAGCGACGCTGGGGCTGGACGTTCTGGTGGCACGTAATCTATTGCAGGTGATCCGTTCACTGAAAGATGCCGGCAAGTGTCTGATCTTTTCGACGCACATCATGCGCGAGGTCGAACGGTTATGCGACCGGATCGCTGTGATGCATCGCGGCCGGATCCTCGATACCGGAACCTTGGCGGAACTTCGCGAGCGCCACAGCCAACACGATTTTGAAGAACTCTTCTTCGATCTGCTGAGCCAACACGAAGCGGAGCACGACGACCCCGAATACGATTTGAAAGCGACATAACGGTGCAGCAAGACTCGCAAACACCACGATTCTCCACCATCCGGCTGATCTATCTGCGCGAGATGCGAGATCAGCTGCGCGATCGCCGGACGATCTTCACCATCGCCATCCTGCCGATGCTGGTCTATCCCTTGGTCGGGATGTTGATGCTGCAGATGGCTCAGTTCACGCAGCAGCAACCGATTTCGATCTGCATCGTCGGCGAAGAGAACTTGCCCGGCGAACCGAGCCTTGTAATCGACGATGGCATCAATCCGGCGCTGCTGCAAAAACCGGAAACTGTTCGGATCGAATCGCGAACCCCAGTCGACGTCGCTCCCGCTCAGATCGATGAAACATGCCAGTCTTGGATTCGCGACGGCCTGTTCGATGCGGTCGTCTTGGTTCCCGCCGGCTTCGACAAGCATGCCAACTCAGCATCCGAGTCCACATCAAATGCGACGAATGATTCCGCATCAAACAACGATGAATCCTCGGTTGCCGACGCCTCGGCCGACGACGATTCTGAAACCGTTCCGCAGATCGAACTGCTGTACAGCGTCGCTTCGGATCAATCGCGAGTCGCGGGCGATCGGATGCAGATGGTGTTGGATCGCTGGCGCAGCCTGTGGGTGAAAGAGCGATTGATCCGCGAGGGAATCGACGCCAGTGCGCTACGTCCCTTCGAGATCGAATCGCGCGACATCGCTCCGGAATCGACACGGCGAGCGGCCTTTTGGTCCAAACTGCTGCCGTTTGTGATGCTTGTCTGGGCGATGACCGGCGCATTTTATCCGGCGATCGATTTGGTCGCCGGGGAAAAGGAACGGGGAACGTTGGAGACGCTGTTGTGCAGCCCAGCGCTGCGCGGCGAGATCGTGTGGGGCAAATTGGCCGCGGTCACGACGTTCAGCATTATGACGTCGCTGTTGAATGTGGTCAGCATGCAACTGACAGCGACTTTCGCCTTTCATCAACTGGGACTCTCTCAAGGGAATGCCGCGATGGGATCGCCGCCGATCGGCGCGATGCTGTGGCTGCTGCTAGCACTCTTCCCACTGTCGGCCCTCTTCAGTTCGCTCGCCCTCGCTGTCGCCGCGATGGCCCGCAGCAGCAAAGAGGGACAATATTATCTGATGCCGCTGATGATGGTCACGCTGCCGTTGGTCTTGGTGCCGCTGTTGCCCGGGACGACGCTCAGCCTCGGAACCAGCTTGATCCCCGTGACCGGGATGTTCCTGTTGGTGCGTGCCTTGGTCGAAGGGCAATACAGCGAAGCCTTGCTTCATCTGCCGGTCGTGGCGTTGGTCACCTTTGGTTGCTTGTCGTTGGCCGTCCGTTGGGCGCAGCGACAATTCGAAAACGAAGACGTCCTGTTCCGCGATGGCGAACAATGGGACTTGGGAATGTGGATGCGGCATCTGTGGCGCGATCGCCAACCTGTCGCAAGCGTTGGCCAAGCCTTGATGTGCGGTGTGATCGTCTTGATGGGACTATTTTTCGGCCGGCTGATGGCTTCTCAGCCGCACAGTTGGAACGATCTCGCGATCGCTATCCTGCTGCCGCAGATCGGTATGATTCTGGCTCCTGCCCTACTGATGTCGATCGTGTTGACGACCAGCATCCGGACCAGCCTGCGGATCCGATTTCCACAGCGCGGCGCGATGGCGGCGGCATTACTGCTGGGCTTCACGCTACATCCAACCTACAGCCAATTAGGCTACTGGATCGGCGAGATTTATCCGATGTCCGACGCCGCCAAAGAGGCGCTCATGCCGATCATGGAAATGTTAAACGCGCAACCGCTGTGGGCGGTGATCTTCATGATGGCGTTTGTTCCCGCGATTTGCGAAGAGTTCACGTTCCGCGGTTTTATCTTCGGCGGACTCGCTCGAGATCGTGGCGGCTTGCGAGCGATCCTGGTGACCGCACTGATGTTTGGATTCTCCCACGCGATCTTCCAACAAAGCCTAGCCGCGACCGTGATGGGATGCGTGCTGGGGTGGATCGCACTGCGAACCGGCAGCGTTTTGCCAGGGATCGTGCTGCACGTCACCAATAACGCGCTGTCGTTGTCGGTTGCCAGAACCAGCGAACATCCCGAGCTGTTCGATTCGTGGCTCGGATTTTTCTTGCGTCAGAGTGCCGATGGGACTCCATCGTACCAACCGATCTGGATCGTGATCTCGGCCAGTCTCGCCGTCGCCTGTTTGATCTACTACTCGCTGTTCAACGACCAGCACGCCGACGATGAAGAGATCCAAAAGAGCGAACGGGAATGGATCAAGTCGCAAGAACTGCAGGCGTCGCAAACCGCGAGCTAAGCGATCGCCCGAACGAGAGTTTCAGCCGTTCGGTTTCAACGCATCGAGCGATTCAACGCTGCACCGACCGCGGCGACGTCCCGCCGCGGTTGAAAGAGCTGGCCAGGCAAAATCGCTGGAGCTGGATTATTCGTAATCCCACTTCATGATCCACGGGTCGCCCGTCTTCTGTTGGAACTGCTTCAGTTCCGCTTGCATCTGTGCCAACCGATCTGCGTATTTCGGATCGTCGGCCAAGTTGGTCGTCTCATGCGGATCGGCCTTCAAGTCGAACAGTTCAAACTCGGGACGTTGGATATAACGCCCGACGGTTCGCTTTCCGTACATCGCCTGCATTCCTTGTTCGTATTGCGCCTGCCAAGTCGGTGCGGCCCACAGGTCCGAAGCAAACGGATAGGGGAGTGGATGGGCGATGTTCCAGATCAGCTTGTATTGCCGTTGGCGAACGGTTCGCATCGGATAATACATCTGGATCTCGTGGAACGTGTGCGATCCATAGACGACGTCCCAACCGGATGGATCCTGTTCGCCAAGGATCGGCAGGAAGCTGCGGCCATGGAATTCCTTCTTCGGAGCTTTGACGCCCGCCATGTCGAGGATCGTTGGCGTCATATCGACCAGACTGACCATCGCCGGATTGACGGTCCCACGCTCGGGCATCCGCGGATCGCGGACCAGCATCGGGATCGAAAGCCCCGGTTCATATTGAGTCGTCTTGCCACCGGGAAACGCGATCCCATGATCGCTGGTGAAGATCACGATCGTGTTGTCCCAGGCGCCAGCTTGCTTTAAGACTTCGGCCAACCGGCCCACGCCTTGATCGATCCGGGAGACGCTCTGGTAGTACTGGGCCAGTTCGGCGCGACAGACCGGAGTGTCGGGCAAGTAGGATGGCACGATCACATCGTCGGGAGAATACAACACTTCGTCGACGCCGGCATAACCTTCGGGCTTGTTTCCGAAGGCGTTGGGAGTCAGCGGCAGATCGGGGCGCGAACCGCCGCGATGGGGATCGGAGGTGCAAAAGTAGAGGAAGAACGGCTTATCGTCCTGCTTCACAAACGACTGCACCCGGTCGGCCATCTGGACCGCATTGCGGCTGTTTCCCGTCAACACTTCGTCGAAGTGATAGACCGATTCGGGAGCGACATGGTATTTGCCGATCCGCCCCGTTCGATAGCCGGCAGCGTTCAAGCGGACCGGCAGACTTTTCGTCTTCGCAAACGAGGTGAAGTGATGGTAGGCGTGTTCGTGACCGTAGTGTCCGTTCTTGTGGTTGTGAAGGCCGGTCAAGATCACCGAACGCGACGCGCTGCAACTGGCGGTGGTGCAAAAGGCGTTGGTGAAACGGACGCCATCGCTAGCCAAGGCATCGAGGTTCGGTGTTTTGATCGCGTCGTTGCCGTAACACCCCATGTCGGGGCTGAGGTCGTCGGTCACAAACAGAATGATGTTCGGACGTGATTCCGCGGCATTGGTGGCCGCGGAGAAACAAGCGACCGCCGCGAGTGCGAGCAGAAAAATTCCAGTGCGATGCTTCATGATGAACTCTTGTTGGGGAAACGGAGTGGGGTTCGTAAGCAGGTCTGCAAACTGAATTATTGTAATTCAAATCCGAGGGGGGACGCGACTGCCGCGTTTCAATCAACCCGATCCCACGTTCCGCTCGACAGAATCGCCGCGTGTCGTGAAAGGAGGAACTTTAACGCAGAGCCGCAGAGAGGAGAGTTCTTAAAGAAGCGGACAGATCGCGGGTTGCCATGGCAGCGCGAGTGAAGCAAGCGCCCGAGCGTTTACTTTTGTGTCAGCGAATCGACGGGCGAAAAGTTTTCCGACGGATGCCGAAGCTGTTCAACCGAGAGCCCCAGCAAGCGCATGCTCGGTTCATCGCTGGGGTCGTTCCGCAAGACTTGACCAAGCTTTTGGATCGCGTCGGCGAAACGCATCGCTTGGTAATCATCGAGCGCCGCTTCGTAGAGCGATCGCAGTCGCTGCCAATTGTCCGACGATTCGGTGACCAATTGGTGAACGATGATATCTTCGGGAATTCCCACGACCGAGATCGTGGCCAGGTTACGGGTGTGGAAGTTGTCGCCGGTTTGTCCGGCGGTGTTCGAAGAAACCAGGCAATCGACGCCAAATTGCTTGGTCGCGCTTTGCAAACGGCTGGCAACATTGACGACGTTGCCAAACACACCGTATTGGAATTTGATCCGCGACCCGGTATTCCCCACCGCCGCCGTTCCTGAATTGACTCCGATCCCAATCCGTATCGGCTCGCAGACCTTGTCTTTCCAGCGGTCGCGAATTTCTTCGATCCCGGCGAACATCGACACGGCGGTCGAGAGGCTGCGAAAGGCGTGATCGGGTTGCGAATCGGGAGCGCCCCACATCGCGATCAATTCGTCGCCGATGTAATTGATCAACACGCCGTCGGTCCGTTCGACACATTCGCTGAGGACGGTGAAGACATCCTGCATGAAGGAGACGGTCCCGGTTGGCCCCAGCGACTTGGAGATCGAACTAAATTTGCGGACATCGCAAAACATCACACTGACATCGGTCTCCTTGGCGTCCAGCAGCGATTCATTGTCGACGATATATTTGGCGACACGATCGGAGAAATAGACCTGCATCGACGACCGCTGTCGTTCTTCGCTTTGCCGAGCCATCCCCGCGGCGACCGCTCCGGCGAGGATCTCGACCAATTTGGCTTCGATGTCCGAAAACGGACGCATCGAAAGATCGGTCCATCGGTCGCCGTAAAGGACGCCAACGACGCGGCGGTCTTTGTCCAAGATCGGCGCGGCGACCGCTTGCGATAGATTCGCCAACGATGCCCCTTCGAGTGCGCCGGGACTGGCGGTATCAAAGATCTGCGTCAGGCCGCGTTTGCGGACCCGGTTGATCATCGTGTCGCTGACCTCCGGAGCCGATTGCCGCAATCGGCTCATCGCTTCCCCGGAAGTCGAATCCTCAAAGACCTCGGCGCGGTCGTCGAATTCGCCGCCGTGGAACAGCCGCACGATGCAGCGGTTCAGTTTCGCGATCCTGACCGCAGCAAAGGCCGCAGCTCGAAAAAACGAATCGGTCGTGACGCTTTCGCGAATCACCGGCAGCACTTGTTGCAACAGGTGCACGATCTCCTGGCCCTGTCCCGGTCCCTGCCCCAAATCGGGAGCGTGAGTCGCCAGATCGTCGCCGATCTGCATCGAGATCGTCATCGGGTCGAGTGGTTGGCTGTTGAGCGTGCGATACAGTTGCGAGGAATCGGAGGTCGGCTGGCTGTTGGAAATCCGCAACGTCGTCCGCTCGCGAATCATCAGTTCGACCGAACCGACAAAACGTCGCGATCCATTGCACGAAATCGGTCCGCCCAAGGTGGGGACCAGTTCGCACTGGGGATGCTGGTTGCGGACCACGATCCCCCCCTCGTCATCGTCGTCGACGCTGAAAAAATAGCGTGGTACGTCGCGGTTGATCGCTGCGGCGACGATTAAACGATGGCCGCGCGGGTTTTGTTCGAACGGACCGCTCGCCGGTTCGCTGCAGGATGGATCTTGACGTCCCACATGCACCGGCGTTGCGATGGTCCAGACATCGCTGGTCCCGTCGGCGCGAAACAACTCAAATTTCAACGACATCATCGGTGAACCTAATGTTCGAAAACCATTCCTGTACAGAACCGAAAGTATCCTCGACCTGTACGCGAAAGTAAACCTTGCCACCCCCGGAACGATCCGTTACCTACCGCCGCGGCTCCACTTTCGCTATACATTTATTGCCCCGCAGGAACCCTCTCTGAGAACCTGCGATGCCGCGGGAGGTGAGAAATCCGACGAGGGATGCCCCACAGAAAACCGCTAAACCATCCAAGTTTGCAGGAGAATCGATGAAAGTTCGGGTCGGGATTATCGGCGCCACTGGCTACACCGCTTACGAAGCGATCCGGTTGCTGTTGCGGCATCCGCATGTCGAGATCACCGCCGTGACGAGCCGCCAGGACGAGGGGCTGCCGATCGCGTCGGTGCATCCGCAATTGACCAGTCGCTTGGATTTGAAGCTGTCGGTGTTCGATGTCGATCAATTTGCCAAGCAGTGCGACGTAGCGTTTTGTTGTCTGCCGCATGGTGCGTCGGCCGAAACTGTCAAACTGTTGCGCGACGCAGACTGCACGGTAATCGATTTTAGCGCCGATTTTCGGTTGAGCTGCGTTGCCGAGTACGAGAACTGGTACGGCGTCAAACATCCATGGCCCGAACAGATTGGCCGCGTCGCGTATGGCCTGCCCGAACTGTTTGCCGATCAAATCCGCGACGCCGATCTGATCGCCAATCCGGGCTGTTATCCGACCTCAGCGATCATGCCGTTGGCCCCGTTGATCAAAGCTGGTGCGATCCAGACCAGCGATATTATCGTCGATTCGAAAAGTGGAGTCAGCGGTGCGGGGCGGACGCCGAAATTGGGAACGCTGTATTGCGAGACCAATGAATCGATTGCACCCTACGCGATCGGTTCGCATCGACATCAGCCCGAGATGGATGACATCATCGATCGATTCAGCGGTTCGCGAACGAACGTGTTGTTCACGCCTCACCTGACGCCGATGGATCGCGGCATCCTGTCGACGATCTACGTCCGCCCACAAGAGGCCGACGCCGATCGCGTTCGAGAAATTTGGCAGGCGATGTATGGCGATTCGCCGTTCGTGCGGATCGTCGATCATATCCCCAGCACCAAACATGTCTCGGGAACTAATTTTGTCGACCTCACCGTGCGGCCGGCCGGCGACCGATTGGTGCTGGTCGCGGCGATCGACAATCTGATCAAAGGTGCTTCGGGAGCTGCGGTGCAGAATCTGAATTGTATCTACGGTTGGGACCAAACCCTTGGCCTGATGAACTGAAAGAAGCGATGAACGATCCCCACCACGCATTCGAATCGGTGCCGCAAGAATCCACGCAAGCGCCGATCGTTGCGGAGATCGTTCCGCCCCCGGCCGACGCGGGCCCGCTGCGGATCTGGCCCGTCTGGATGATGGTGGTCGTGGTGATCGCGTTCAGTTTGCAGGTCAATTTGGTCAGTGTCGTGTTGGCCCAATTGGCCGTCTTCGGCAGCGTCCGTGCTCCCGACGACGCGATGATCCTGCAGTTGATGGAATCGCGGATCGGGTTCTGCCTGATGTTGATTCCTTCGCAATTGGCGATTTTGATTCCGCCCTTGGTCGCCGCGTTTGCTTCCCCAACGCCGTGGAAACAGCGGCTGGGATTGGTCCGCGGTCATTGGCCGTTGTGGGCCTGGATCGCTGGCGGGGTGGCGACGCCATTGATCGGTCTGGTCACGACGCTGGTCCTGTCGCCGTTTATCGAATCGAGCGAGCATCTGAACCAGATGACCGATGTGTTTCGGGCTCAAGCTAACGGTGGTTTCTTATTCGCTACCTTGTTGATGGTCGGCGGGCTGCCAGCGATCTGTGAAGAAGTGATGTTCCGCGGCTACATTCAAACTCGTCTGGCCCAGCGGTTGCCGGCCGTCGCGGCGGTGATGATCGCGTCGGTCCTGTTTGCCGTCTTCCATTTCGACCCGGTCCATGTCCTGGCGGTGCTGCCGATCGGTCTGTGGTTGGGATATCTGCGGAATGCCAGTGGTTCGATCTTCCCGGCGATGCTGGCCCATGCAATCAACAATACTCTGTCGGTGATCAGCGTGATGCCCGAACAGACCGATGCTTTCGACGCACCTAGCGCCCTGCTGTCGGCCGGGCTTCTGGGACTGGGACTCCCCTGCTTACTGCTTGCTGTCGTCGCTGGCATTTTCTATGCGGCCCCAAAAGCTGTCGCTGCGGACGAAACGGCTCAATGCTAGCGAGCTCTGCGATGCCTTGGTTTGCTGGATGTTCCGGTTGTTGCGGATCGGAGTGACGAACCCCACAAACGGCCTGTGGTTTGATGGTTTAAGAGGAGTGGTGTTGTCGATTCAAGAGCGTGTTCCGATGTCTCAAAATCGACAGGATTTGAAATGGCGCGTTACGCCCTCAAGCTTCCTACCGCAGCGATCGTCTTCATCACTCTGCTCGCTCTTTGGCAATCGCAGGGGCGCGCCTCGTGTGGTCTGGATTCGCTTTGGGATTGCCAACCGACCTCGGATTGTGCGGCTTCCGCCGAACCGACAACCGGCGGATGTGACGACGCGGCGTCCGAAGAGGCCAGCGATTGGTTGGGGGACGAGAAGAACGCGTGCGGAGTTGCGTTGGGGGGCTGGATCTCGGCGGGATTAACGCTCAATGGCGACGGCAACCGCAGCGGAACTGGGAACGCACCGTATGGATACAACAACGTCTCCGATGGTGTCGTCGTCAATCAAATGTGGCTGTTTGCCGAACGGCAGATCGCCGACGATGGGGTCGATTGGGGATTTCGAATCGACGCGATGTTCGGGACCGACGGCCCGGACAACCAAGCCTTTGCCGATGAGACTTGGGACTTTGGTTGGGACAGCGGACGCGATTATGGCGCGGCGATCCCGCAGGTCTATGGCGACTTGCGAATCAACGATCTGACGATTCGAGCGGGTTATTTTTTGACGCCGATCGGCTGGGAGAGTGTCCCGGCGCCGCTGAATTTCTTCTATTCGCACAGCTACACGTTTTATTATTCGGAGCCAAATACGCACAGCGGATTTTTGGCGTCGTACGCGGTCAACGATCGATTGACGATTAGCGGTGGTTGGACGTTGGGGATGGACAGCAGTTTTGCCAACGATTTGGATGCATCGACGTTTCTTGGTGGAGCGACGTTGGCGCTTGGCGAACAGACGACGCTCACCTGGTCGGTGCTGGCTGGCGACTGGGGCGACGGGACCGGGCACGACGGCGTCCCGAGTCATGAAGGGGATATCTACATCCACAGCTTGATCTTGGAACATCAGCTCTCCGACCGCTTCAGCTACGTGCTGCACAACGATCTCGGAGCGAACACCGATCAAGCGGCCGCCCCCGACGCGCGATGGTACGCGATCGTTCAATACCTAACGTATGAGATTAACGACGCGTTGCAGGCGGGGACGCGTGTCGAGTGGTTTCGCGACGATGAAGGAGTGCGGGTCGGATCGGGACCGGTCGACGCCACCGACTACTACGCCGCAACGCTTGGCCTGCATTGGCAGCCGAACGCAAAATGGACCGTCCGGTCTGAACTGCGATGGGATGCCGCCGGTGGCAACAGCCTCCCCTTCGACGACGGCAGCGACGACGATTTCTTCACCTACGCGATCAACGCCATCCTCGCTTTCTAAACGTTCCTGCTTTGATGCCGAATCGAACGCCGCTGGGTTGGGATCGCGGATCGGGGGCTTTCCAGGCGGTTGAAATATTGCGGCAGCACGATCAAGCCATGGGGTCGGCGGAGATCTTCGATGCGAATTGGGCGATTGTTTCGTCCAGTTGTTGGGCTTCGATCGGTTTGGATAGGTAGGCGTCCATGCCGGCGTCCAGGCATCGCTCGCGGTCCCCTTTCATCGCCGATGCGGTCATGGCAATGATCGGGATCCTCGCCGGTTCTTGTTCGTGCGCTCGAATCGCCACGGTCGCTTCGATCCCATCCATCGTCGGCATCTGGACATCCATCAAGATCAAATCGAATGGCTCGCGTCGAAACGCGTCGACCGCCTCCTGGCCATCCTGAGCTAGGACGATTCGATGCCGCCCCTTCTTGAGCATCGCCAAGGCAACTTTTTGGTTCACGATCCCGTCTTCGACCAACAAGATTTTTAGCGGTCGTGTCGGCTCGACAGCTTCCACCGCACCGTCACGATCCGGCGCGTCCATTCCCGCGATCCTCGAGTTTTCCGCGCCGTCCGAATTCATCTGGCCGGTCGCTTCATCGGCGGATTGGATGTCGGGCGAATGGTCGACCATCAGGTCGAGGATCGTTGCGACCAATTGCGATTGAATCACCGGTTTGGTCATATAGCGGGCGATGCCTGTTTCGCGACACTTCGCATGATCGCCCTGACCGGCGGCCGACGAAATCATCACCAAGTGGCATGCATTAAATCGGGCTTCACCGCGGATGATCTGGGCAAGTTCGAATCCATCCATCTCGGGCATCATGCAATCGATCAGGGCCAGGGGAAACGGTTCACCGGCGTCCGAGGCACGTCGCATTTCGGTGAGCGCCGTCGGCCCGCTGTCGACGCAGATCGGGTTCAGACGCCAGCCTTTTAAGATCTCATCGAGGATAAAGCGATTGGTTTGATTGTCGTCGACGACCAGCACCCGCAACCCCGACAAGGCCTCGATGTTGGGCAGGCTGCGCAGCTTGGTCGTCGAAATTGCGAAGCGCGAGGTAAAATGAAACGTCGTGCCGCTCCCTTTTTGGCTGTCGGCCCAGATCCGCCCATTCATCAATTGGACCAATTGAGCACTGATCGCCAGCCCCAGGCCGGTGCCGCCAAAACGCCTTGTCGTCGATGTATCCTCTTGGCTGAAGGCGGCAAAAATCGAATCGAGTTTGTCCGGCGCGATGCCGATTCCCGAATCGCGCACCGAGCAGCGCAAGACCAATTGATCGGCCGTCTGCATCTCCCGTTCGATGTTGATCAAGATCTCGCCCTGTTCGGTAAACTTGATCGCGTTACCGGCGAGATTGATCAGGACTTGGGACAATCGGATGGGATCACCGATCAAGGTGTCGGGGAGCGTGGGATCGATCCGACAACAGATTTCCAGTTGCTTTTCGCTGGCGCGGAAGGTCATCGTTTGGAGTGTCTTTTCAACACAGTCGCGCAGCTCAAAGCGAATCGATTCGAGTTCTAGTTTCCCGGCTTCGATTTTTGAGAAGTCCAAGATGTCGTTGAGCAGGCTGAGCAACGAGTCGGCCGATTGTTTGACGATCCGCAGGTATTCGTGCTGTTGGTTGTCCAAGTGCGTCCCCGCCAGGAGATCGGTCATGCCGATGATGCCATTCATCGGCGTGCGGATCTCATGACTCATGTTCGCCAGAAATTCGCTTTTTGAAACCGTCGCCGCCTCGGCGAGATCTTTAGCGACCAACAGTTCGTTTGCCGCCTGTTGGCGTTCCCGCAGGTTGGTTGCCAAGACGCTGATGATCGCGGTCCAGGCCAGCCCAATCGTGACGATCACCGCCAGGAAACCAATTGCAAATCTTCGCGCCCGCGCGATCGCAGCGGACCAATCTTCCGCGGCAAAGTCGATTCCCAAGACAGCGTCCAGGTTTCCATCGTCATCGAAAATTGGGGCATAAGCGCTGACCCAATCCCCCCAGCGATCGCTGTAGATCTCATCGTCGAAGGCCGCCGCGCCGGCATACGCTCTGCGAATCGATTCATCCTCTTCCTCCCAGACCTCTCCGATCACGGTTCGCCGTTCGCGGGGGCCCGAATATCTCCCATCTTGGTTGTAATCGGTTTCCGAATCGACGATCAATTGATTGCCATGGGGGGACTTGCGAAACGTATAGATGTCGGCGACCGCAGGATTGATTTTCAACCAACGGATCTGTTTTTTCAGCATCGCCAAGTAGAGCGGGTCGTCGGGCTTCGTCGCGGTGGTGATTCGCCAATGCCCCAAAGCTCGCATTTCTTCAGCATAGGTGGGGGCTAATCCTTCGATCCTCTTTTGCAGTCGGAATTTCTCGCGCTCTCCCGCCCCGTCGACAAGAAACCAACCGGCAACCAAAACGATCGGCAACACCGTCCAGGCGGTCAGTAGCATCCGATTGGAACGGGCGGTTTTCCATAACCACACCGTGAGCGTTCCAAAGATCAGCAGGCACAACGAGACAAAAATGAAATAGTCGAGTTGGCCGATGAGTGGTTGGTTGATCGCGATCATGGGCCGCCCATTTCGCTGCATCGGAAAGGCTCAATCGTTCCAAAACTCGAAACGATCCGCATTCATTGTATCGCAAGCCCCTCCGCACATGCTGGGAACTCGGGACGCGACGGTGCCGTCATTGTAACACCGCCCGACGGCGAGAGCCGAAAATTCTGCGCCGTGGAAATGGGCTGTTGTTGAGAGGAGAGCGTCTCGGTTCAACGGCCGACGGGCGTTGTGGAAACGCCCCGAAAGAGAGGGTCGAAGAAAATCTAATCCTTACACGACTCGCTTGTTTCGGTGCTTGTTCGCACCGTACCAATCGGCGAGGCGAATCAGATGTTTTTCGCTTGGGCGACGGCAGTCCCCAGATAAGTTGCCGGCGTCAACTGTCGCAGGCTGGTCTTGACGTCGGCGGGCAATTCCAAAGTGTCGATAAAGGAGGCGAAGATTTCGGCCGTGACGGCTTGCCCGCGTGTCAACGCTTTCAGCTTTTCATAGGGGGATTCGATTCCATAGCGACGCATCACCGTTTGGATCGGTTCGGCCAAGACTTCCCACGCGGCGTCCAGATCGGCAGCGATGCGGGAGGCGTTGAGTTCCAGTTTGCCCAATCCTTTGAGCGTCGATTTGTAGGCGATCATGCTGTACGCCATGCCGACACCCATGTTCCGCAGCACGGTCGAATCGGTCAGGTCGCGTTGCCATCGCGAGATCGGCAGTTTGACGCTCATGTGCGACAGGACGGCATTGGCCAAACCGAGGTTGCCTTCGGAGTTCTCGAAATCGATCGGATTGACTTTGTGCGGCATCGTCGACGACCCGACTTCGCCCGCGATCGTCTTCTGTTTGAAATAGCCCTGCGAGATGTAGCCCCAGATGTCGCGATCCAGATCGATCACGATCGTGTTGAAACGAGCGATCGCGTCGAACAATTCGGCCATGTAATCGTGTGGTTCGATCTGCGTCGTGTAGGGGTTCCATTGCAGCCCCAACGACTTCACAAACGCTTCGCCGTGCGAGGCCCAATCGACATCGGGATAGGCCGAAAGATGGGCGTTGTAGTTGCCGACGGCACCATTGATCTTGCCCAGCAACGGGATCGCTTGCAATTGGGACAACTGGCGTTCCAATCGGGCGACGACGTTGGCAAACTCTTTGCCGACCGTCGTTGGGGATGCGGTTTGCCCGTGGGTTCGGGACAGCATCGGGACTTCGGCAAATTCGATCGCTTGGTCGCGCAGCTTGCTCGACACCTGTTGCATCACGGGGACCAACACGTCCAGTCCTCGACGCAACATCAAGGCGTGCGAGAGGTTGTTGATGTCTTCGGATGTGCAGGCGAAGTGGACAAATTCGCTGACCGCCGTCAGTTCCTGATTCCCTTCAAACCGTTGCTTGATGAAATATTCGACCGCTTTGACGTCGTGGTTGGTCGTCGCTTCGATCGCCTTGACCGCTTGAGCGTCGGCGAGTCCAAAGTTGTCGACGATTCCATTGAGCAGCGCGGTGGCATCGTCGGACAATGCGGGGACTTCAGCGATCTGCGGATGGGCAGCCAGGGCGAGCAGCCATCGGACTTCGACTTCGACACGGCATTGGATCAGTCCATATTCGCTGAACGCTTCGCGCAGCTCTGACGTCTTGCTTCCGTAACGTCCGTCGATAGGGGAAATGGCGGTCAGTTCTGAGAGATCCATAGTCGTGTCGCGTGTTGGTGTTGAATGGGTAGGTGTCAGCCCTCGCAGCCGTGGCATCCGGCGTCGAGGGAGGTTTCGAGAAAAGGATCACGCCGGCGGCATCGGACCGATTGCCCGATGCGGTCGGCAGCGTTTGCGTTAGGGAGTCAGGTAGGTGTATCCGGCCAGTCGTTGTTCGTAGAACTTCAGGAATTGGCCCGATTCACGTTCGTCGATCCGTCCGTTGCGGACAGCCACTTCGATCGCCGATTGCAGACGATCGATCAACGCGTCCTCGTTGTATTGAACATAACTGAGGACTTCGCGAACGGTATCGCCCTTGACGATCGATTCGATTTCGATCGCATTGTCGTCGCCCAGATGAACGTGAACGGCATGCGTGTCGCCAAACAGATTGTGCAGGTCGCCGAGAATCTCTTGATAAGCACCGATCAGGAACGCCCCTAGATAATAGGGTTTGTCGTTGTGAGCATGCAGCGGCAACGTCCGTTTGGTATCGCGGCGATCGACAAACGAATCGATCTTCCCATCCGAATCGCAGGTGATGTCGCACAGCACCGCTTCGTGTACCGGTCGTTGGTCCAAACGATGGATCGGCATGATCGGGAACAATTGCTTGATCGCCCAGCTGTCGGGCATCGATTGGAACAACGAGAAGTTGCAGAAGTAGGACTCGGCCAGCATCCGGGGCAACCCTTGGAGATCGTCGGGGACGTATTCCATCTCCGAAGTTAGCTTCAGGATCCGGTGGGCGATTGCGAAAAACATGTTCTCGGCGAGGACGCGTTGTTCCAATGGCAGATAGCCGGTGCTGAACAGATTCATTGCCATGTCCAACGATTGTTGGGCATCGTGGAACGTTTCCAGGACGTTCCGTGCCGTCAGATCGTTGTTGGACATCACCAGGTCGTGCAATGGTTGTTCGTAGTCATCGGGGACCGACGAAGGGATGTCCATCGAATTGCCCTGCGCTGTCACCCCCAGCGTGTTGAAGACCAACACGCTGTGATAGGCCGCCACGGCGCGGCCGCTTTCGGACATGATCGTCGGATGTGGAACTTCCGCTTCGTCGCACACCGTTTGGATTTGGTAGACGACGTCGTTGGCGTACTCTTGCAGCGTGTAGTTGATGCTCGATTCAAAGTTGGTTTGCGAGCCGTCGTAATCGACTCCTAGACCTCCACCGACATCCAAATATTCCAACCCCATGCCGCGGCGATGCAGGTCGACATAGACGCGGACCGCTTCGTTGATCGCCCCTTTGACCTGACGAATGTTTGTGATCTGGCTGCCCAAATGGAAATGCAGCAACTTGAAGCAGTCGGACATGTCGCGGCTTTCGAGTTCCGCGACCAACCGCAAGACTTCGCTGACGGTCAGACCAAACTTCGACCGATAGCCGCCGGAGGACTGCCATCGCCCGGCGCCGCGCGATGCCAGTTTCACTCGCACGCCCAATTGCGGTCGGACGCCCAGTTCCTCGCTGAGGCGGAGGATCAATTCCAGTTCGGAATACTTCTCGATGATCGGGATCACGGTTCGACCCAGCTTCTGCGCCATCAACGCCATCTGGATGAATTCATCATCCTTGAAACCGTTGCAGACGATCGGCATCGATTCGTCACCCATCGCCACGACGGCTAACAACTCCGGTTTGCTGCCCGCTTCGAGTCCAAAACCGAATTCGCGACCGTATTCGACGACCTTGCGGATCACGTCGCGCTGTTGGTTGACTTTGACAGGGTAGACCAACCGGTAGTCCCCCTTGTAATCACACGACTCGATCGCCGATGCGAAACAATCATGGATCTCTCGCAAGCGATCGCGGATGATGCCGTTGAAACGGAGCAAGACAGGCAGTTCGAGGCCGCGGTGTTCGATCCGTTCGATCAAAGACTTCAGGTCGATCGAGCGCTCCGGATCTCGGTCGGGATGGACCGCCAGCGTTCCTTCGGGGCTGACCGAGAAATATCCCGCTCCCCAACGCGGAACGTCGTACAGTTCGCTCGCGTCGTCGATGGTCCAGGGTGCCGGAGGCTCGTTCATTGGCTGCTCTAATGTTGAAGGGGAAGGTGGATGGTGGGCAGCTGGGAACAGCCGCGTGCCTAGATCGATCTGGTCTGCAAACGGCGGATGTAATTCGCCCCGTCGCCCCGTATCGTCATGCGTTTTGACGAGGGAGAAAAGGGGGCAATGCGTGGTTGCCCAAGATTTCTGGCCCGCGGACCGCTACAAGGCCTATTTCGTGCCCCGTCATTCGGCAAACCGAGCCGCGGGAAGCTGTCAAAAGATTGCTTTCTGGCTGCCGGTTCTTTACGCTGGAACCGATTCGGCGAACCGACAGGTCGCTCGACAGCTATTCACTTATCGATATGAAGGCTCCTCTGATGAACTGGTACAAGGATGCGGTTTCACGCCGGGCGATGATGCAGTTGGCCGCCTGGCAGTCGTTTGGCGTCAGTGTGCTCTCGTTTGCCGGAGGACGATTAAAGGCTGACGACCCGTTTGCTGAGTACTCCGACGCAGCGATCGCGGCCAAACAGGCGGGCGCGCAACCGCCGGGATCCAAATCGTCGGGGAAACGCCGCTTGATCTATCTTTTCAACGCCGGTGCGATGAGCCATGTCGACACGTTCGACCCCAAGCCAGGGACCGATTCGCAGGGGCCTTTGGGAGCGATCGCGACCAATATCCCTGGCGTTCAGTTTGGGGAATCGTTGCCGAAGCTGGCGAGCATGGCCGACAAGCTGGCGGTGATTCGTTCGATGTCGACCGAAACTGGGGCTCACGGTCCCGGCAGCTATCTGATGCGAACCGGTTACAAGGAGATCGCCAGCACGCGGCATCCGGGAATCGGTGCGTGGATGCAGCGGTTCAACGGCCGGATCCATCCCGCCCTGCCGCCGAGTGTCAATATCGGCGGGGGGATCGGCCCCGGTTACCTGGGCGCCAAATTTGCTCCGGTGCCGATTGGCGATCCCAATCGCGGTTTGCAGAACACCAGCGGCCCCGATTATTTGGCCGACGATCAATTCATGCGTCGGATGTATTTGAGCGCGGCGTTGGATCGCGAATTCCGCGGCAGGGTTCGGCGGAAAGAGGTCGACGGTTACGACGATCTGTATCGCGAAGCGATTCGTTTGCTCAAGAGCGACGATCTGAAGGCTTTCGATTTGGGGCTCGAATCGGACGAAGCCAAAGCGCGATATGGCAATTCGAAGATCGGACGCGGATGTTTGTTGGCGCGGCGGTTGGTCGAAAGCGACGTTCAGTATGTGGAAGTGCAGTCCGGCGGCTGGGACATGCACAACGATATCGCCGACGCGATGTCAACTCGCGGTGCCGAACTGGATCAAGCGTTGAGTGCGTTGATCGAAGACCTGACCGCCAGCGGATTGATTCAGGAGACGA
This sequence comes from Rosistilla ulvae, assembly GCF_007741475.1. Taxonomy (NCBI): domain Bacteria; kingdom Pseudomonadati; phylum Planctomycetota; class Planctomycetia; order Pirellulales; family Pirellulaceae; genus Rosistilla; species Rosistilla ulvae. The sequence goes on from NZ_CP036261.1 coordinate 3,163,890, forward strand.
CGATCGTCGTTGCGACCGAGTTTGGCCGCAATCCATCGATCAACCAAAACGCCGGCCGCGATCATCATCCGGCCGTCTTTTCGTGTGCCATGGCGGGGGCGGGCGTGCGGCCGGGAACGATTTTGGGATCGAGCGATTCCAAAGGCTATCTGGTCGACGAATACCAGGTCTCGGTCCCCGATTTCATGGCGACGATCGGCAAGGCGCTGGGGATTCCCGTCGACAAAGAGATTCACAGTCCCGATGGCCGGCCGTTTACGTTTGCCAACGGCGGGGTTGCGATCGACGAAGTGCTCGCCTGACGCTGCGGCCTTTCCATCCCATCGGAATTCGATCGATCCGAGTCCGCCGTCAGGCGGATTGTTGGGGGAAGGCGGGGCGAATCGCTAGCGGCGACGTTGTTGGCTGGCGATAAACTTTGCCATGGCCGAGGGCATCGGCGATTCCAACATCATCTCTTCGCCGCTGACCGGATGGACAAATCCCAGGCTCTTGGCGTGCAATGCGATCCGTTTCCGGATCCAACGCTCGTGGCGGGCGTCTTCCTTGCGGTACCGCGGATCGCCTAGTACCGGGTGGCGAGCGTCGGCAAAATGGACCCGGATCTGATTTCGTTTGCCCGTTTCCAGCTGGACTTCGACAAGCGTCGTGTCGAACATGCGATCGATCACGCGGTAGTGTGTGATCGCCAGTTCGGACTTCTCCGACGGCGGAGCGACGTATCGATCCAGGTTGTTTCCGGTCGCCAGATGAGACCGAAAGGTCCCCTCGTCGGATTGCATCACTCCAGCGACGATGGCCGAATAGATCCGTTGCGGCTTGCGTTGTTTGAATTGTTGAATCAACGCCTCGGCGACGTCCAGCTGTTTGCCGAAGACCAACAGCCCGCTGACCTCGCGATCGAGTCGGTGGACGACACACGCTTCGCGCTTCTTTCGCGAATGGCTCAGATAGATAGAGACCCGTTCGACCAACGTGTTGCGGTCGTTGTTGTTGTCTGTCGGCACGGTTAACGATCCGGCCGATTTATCGACGACGATCAGATAATCGTCTTCGTAGGCGACGGTAAAGGTGCGGTCTTCCCAACGTTTCTTCTTTTCGTGGTATCGCTGGTGCTGATCGTACCGCAACGAAACCTCATCACCGACCGAAACCGTGGCTCCGATCGACGTGCAGGTCTTGCCGTTGATCGAGACGCAACCGTGGTCGACCATGCCGCGCACCTGGCTGCGCGATGCTTTGGATAAATCCCGCACGACCAAATCGACTCGCCCCGCATCTTGCTCGCTAACCTTCGTCGAAACCGTCGTCATCGCCATGTTGGAATTCAATCGCTGGGGTGGTTGGGCTCACGTGTTGTTTTTCGCGTGCCGCTTCTTTGATTTGAATCCCCAAGCCTAGATCAAGTTACTTTCGAACACCAGTAGTTCCCGATCGCGAAGGCTGGGGTAGCTGGGGATTGGGCGTAGGATTAGGGGGAATGTGCCTGTCGATTACAATCTCGCTTGCAGACCATCCCGATGGGGGAGGTTGATCGGGAAGCTAAATTCGCCCTGGGATGGGGCCGACGTGGCCGTGCCAAAGGAAAGCCTCGAAGGTATAACCACAATACCGTTCAACGAAGCGTAGTGGACGAGGTTACGAGTCCTTTTGCATCAGACCAAATGGCTGGGACTCGCAACCTCGTCCACTACATCCCGCCGCTAATTCTCTCGACGGTCCGAGGCTCCTTCGTTGAACGGTATTGGGTATAACCAGGACTGAAGCGGTGTTTGCCATCGCGTCCATTCTTCCGGCACGCCCAGTGGCGGTTGGTTTGCAAGACGCGGCGACCGCGGTTGGTCGGGACGCAGATGCGGATTTGCCTTAGAAAAGGTAGCGCGACAGGAATTGAAAGCGATTGTGTTTTGTCTGAACCAGAATCCCACGACGAAGAAACGCCGCCGTATCATCTGAGCCACGATGCGCTGATCGTTCCCTACGAACGGCTCAGCGATGGCGAGGAACTGGCCAATGCGATCACCCACGGAAGTGGTTGTGCCGCCGCGATCATCGCGACCGGGTGGGTGGTGGCCACGCATCCGATGTCCCCAGCGGTGCTGATCGGTTTTTTGGTTTACGCGGCCTCGCTGGCGTTCGTCTTTTTGATGTCGACTATTTCGCACGTCGTGACCGATCCGGCGCGGTTGCACTTGGCGCGCGCCTGGGACCAAGGTGCTATCTATCTATTGATCGCAGGAACCTATACGCCTGGCGTGGTTGCGTTTGCGGGGTCGGGGATCCGGCCGTGGTTGCTGTTGGCAATTTGGTTGTTGGCCGGGTTTGGCTTTTTCTCCAAAGTGGTCGGCAAGCATCAGGTACACGCGATCGACACCTGGACCTATATCGCATTGGGCTGGTTCCCGGCGATGGTCTTGGCTCCCGGGGTGACGTTGGACTACTTTCTGTGGATGCTAGCTGGCGGGCTGGCTTATTCGCTGGGCGTCTGTTTTCTGTTAAACGACTCCAAGGTCCGCTATTTCCATGCGGTTTGGCATCTGTTGGTGATCGTTGCCGCAGCGATTCACTACTACGCCATCTATTCGTTGGCGCTCTAACGCGTCGGCCACAAGGTTTGCCTAAAGCTCCCGCTCCGCACAACCGATACAGACAACACGGAAAGACTTCGTTTGGTTTGTCACTTTGTTTCGGGAAACGTCCAGATGCGCGGACTGCTAGCTTGTACTGCTCTTGTTGGACTGACACTGTTGGGCGGTTGCCGAATTTGCGGCAGCGACGATGACTGCGCCTATCCAGCCTATGGCGGCAGTTGGGAGCGGACCAATCGCAACCATGGTCGCGTCGGCAGCGTTTTTGCACCGGCGGGAGCGAAGGTTGCGGGGTACGCAGCGCCACAGCCGGTCTTCATCGAACCAGCCCGATCCGAACCGACGCAGTCGACAGTGCCGGACGCGCCAAGCTTGCTGGACGATCTGGAAAGCGAAATGCCCGAACTGCAACAGCCGGCCCCGTTGGGCGACATCGACCAAGCCTAATTTAGAACGCCGGCGATCGATTGCGCCGGCGATTGATGCAACCGTCGGCCAGGGTGATCGAGCGGTGGGAAGTCGCCGGGCGTCTGCGCGGTTGCGAAAGCTTGGTCTAGTCTCCGCCAGCTGGCGGAAATGCTCAAGCGGAGAAAGAGTCGGCGACGTCGCGGATGATTTTTTCCAGGTCGCGGGTCGGTTGATAACCGATCAGATCGGCGGCTCGCTGAAGACACGGGACGCGTCGCTGCATGTCCTCGAATCCGTCGCCATACGCTTCGTCGTAGGCGATGTGTTGGATCTCGCTGGTGCTGCCGGTCCATTGGATCACCCGCTGTGCCAGCTGATTGATCGAAACCTCTTCGTTATTGCCGATGTTCACGACTTGGCCGTAACAGTCGGCGTTGGACATGATTTTTACCAACGCCCCAACGACGTCGGCAACGTGCGCAAAGCAACGGCATTGATTGCCGTCGCCGTGCACGACCAGCGGATTTCCTTTTAGAGCGGCTTGGACGAAGTTTGGGACAACCATCCCGTACTGTCCGGTTTGCCGCGGTCCCACGGTGTTAAACAGTCGCACGATCGCGACCGGCAGGTGGGTCTCGCGGTGATGCGCCAGGGCCAGGAATTCGTCGAGTGTTTTGGAACAGGCGTAGGCCCACCGATGGCGGCTGGTCGCTCCGGTCACGAGATCGTCATCTTCGTGAAACGGGATTTTGGATCCTTTGCCGTAGACCTCGCTGGTGCTTGTGATCAACACGGGGCGGCGGAATCGGCTGCAGTGTCGCAGCACGATCTCGGTCCCGCCGACAATGGTTTCGATCGTCTTGACCGGTTGGTCAATGATCAATTTGACCCCGACGGCCGAGGCGAGATGGTAGACGACGTCCGACTTTTGGATCAGATCAGCGATCAACGATTCATTAAAAACCGTGTCGATGATGATCTCGACATCGCTGCGAGATTCGAGCCCGGCGATGTTTTCGAAGCGACCGGTGGAGAGGTCGTCGACGATCGTTACCTGCATCCCCGCCGCGAGCAGTTGCTCGGCAAGATGGCTGCCGATAAACCCCGCCCCGCCAGTAATCAAAGCTCGTTTGGGCATCAGAGTCTATCGGGTTGCAAGGTCGGAGGATAAGGGAACCGCGTCCCACCCCGCTGTGATGCACCGGTCGATAATTAGGCGGCTCGACTTGCGGTCGCTTGCAATTTCGATCGGGCTGCCGCGGTTTGGGGCAACGACGCGTCGTATTGATATCGCGGCACGATCGTTTTCAGTTTGTTCCGAATCGCTGTCGAATCGGATTCCGCAGCAGCGACCAGCTCGGCGATATGTTTGATTACGTCCTTGAGGGCCAATTGTTCGCTTTCGGCGATCAAGATTTTCGGATGGACCGTCTGCAGGCGTTTCTCGTCGTCAATATATAGTTCTTCGTAGAGTTTCTCGCCAGGACGCAAGCCGGTGAATTTCAGTTCGATGTCCTTGTGGACTTCCAAACCGGACAGGCGGATCAGGTCTTCGGCGAGCGAGACGATCTTGACCGGTTGGCCCATGTCGAGCACGAAGATCTCCCCGCCGCGGCCCATCGCCCCGGCTTGGATCACCAGCTGGCTGGCTTCGGGAATCGTCATGAAGTACCGCGTCATGTCGGGGTGCGTGATCGTGACCGGGCCTCCGTTGGCGATCTGTTGACGGAAGGTTGGCACGACACTGCCAGCGGATCCGAGCACGTTGCCGAAGCGAACGGTCACGAAACGACAATTGGAATGGGATGCTTTTGCCTGCACGTAAAGTTCCGCCACGCGTTTGCAGCAGCCCATCACGCTTGTTGGGTTGACCGCTTTGTCGGTCGAAATCATCACAAACGATTCGACATCGTATAGATGCGCTAGATCGACCAGTCCGCAGGTCGCCTTGGTGATGTTTTTGACAGCTTCGGAAGGGTGTTGTTCCATAAGCGGCACGTGCTTGTAGGCGGCCGCATGGAACATGATCGCGGGACGGTGTTCGGAAACGATCTCACGCATCCGGTCGGGATCGGTGATGTCGCCGACGATCACTTCGACAGTTCCTGCGTCGATCGCGTCCTGCAGTTCGTTGCCCAAGTGGAACTGGCCGGTTTCGGAGCGATCGACCAGGAGCAATTTTTGGGGAGCAAATTTCAGCAACTGGCGTGCGATCTCCGAACCGATCGATCCGCAACTGCCGGTGACCATCAGGACTCGATTGGATAGCCAGCTGTTGAGTTGTTCTTGGTCGAGGTTGACCGCATCGCGGCCCAGCAGATCTTCGATATCGACCTCGCGAGGGTGGAAGTCGACTTGGCCGGCGACGATCCGGCTGACGCTGGGGATCACTCGCACGTTGATGTCGTGCTGTTGGCAATCGTTGACCACCGCTCGGAGGTCTACGGGCGAAAGCTCGCCGTCGACCAGCAGGACGGTTTCGACGCTGTGTGAATGTGCCGCCGCAACGATTCCTTGCAGCGTGGCGACCACGGGGACTCCGTTGATCTCGCGGCCGACCATTCGCGGCTTCTGGGCGACGATCCCCACAACTTGAAAGTTGGGTTCGGCGCCGCTGCGAATCGCTCGCAAAAACGCTTCGCCAGTCTTGTTCAGCCCCACGATCAGTACGCGAGTTTGCGAATCGGTGGTTCGGGGGGCGGTCGATTTGCGTTCCCGAAGGACCCGCCGCACCGAGAGCATGCTGCCCACGAAAATCGTTGTCAGGCAAGCATCGATCACGATGATGCTGCGCGGCAGCAGGCCGGTGTGGCGGAACATCGAATCGGCGAGCGCTAGGAAGGCAGCGCTGACCGCGGTGGCGCGAGCCAAGCGAAGCAGGTCGAGAAAGGATACGTAATCGTGCCAGGCTCGTGTCATACGCAACAGGCCAAAGACACCGATCTTGATTGCAACGGCAACTGGAACCACCAATTGCATCTCGGCCAGGTAGGTGGTGAATGTGGCCGATTCAAATCGCAACCAATAGGCGCAGATCGTCGCCATGGCAAACGCGGGGGTCAGGAAAAGAGCCCCTGAAAAACGCGAGCGGAATCTGGCAACCCAAGGGGACCGGGAGATTTCTCTAATATGTTGACGGATCGGTTTGCGGTCGACCATCGCTGCCTCGAATGATTTTACTGGTTGGGAGGGCTGCAAGGAGCCTTGCCTGCAGGTGGGAAAAACAGAGTTTTTTGTGAGTCGCCCGGTTTCAATCTCCGGCCGGGGCGAAAACGCCGCTGTACCCCACTCTTTGCGGCGGGAGTCTAAGAATTTGTGAGGGCCCGATACAAGGTCACTTCCTTGCGATAATCAAAGCGTCACCACCAAAGGGGAGGTTGGGGGTCAGAGTTGGCTTCCGTTGGCAAACGGTTTCCTGTATAAAAGCGGACAACGCCGTTAGCCGGTACTTTGGATTGAAAGAGACCAGACGGCTAACCCGCTTCGATTGCCCGAAGAGCCAACCAATACAATGATGTCGGACCACTGGAAATCAATTGCTAAGTTTTTGGGAACTCCCGGCCTGCCAGACGATCCGGCGCCAGAGGAAGAATCCCAGCCAGCTGTTGATGACAAGCCTGCAGCCACCGAACCGGTAGGCGCAGCAGAAGACGTAAAACCACAAGCTCCAAGCGACGAGATTCGCTGGGAGCGTGATGCCGCAAAAGACGACGCCCAGGCCGCTGCGATTCTTGGTTCTCCCGAACCAAAATCGGAACCGTTGCCCGGGTTCGGTGCGGACCCGCACGCCTCCACCGGTGGCAATTGGGACAGCCTTGTCGAAAGTTTCGGGATCGAAGCTGCAAGCGAACCGGCGGCTCCTGTCGCGCAACCGCGCGAAGAGGTTCCTGTTCCCGCAGCGGCTGAGAAGCGAAGTTCGCGTCCCCCGCGTCGCCAAGAACCGAGCGGCGGATTTGGCCAGGGCCTCGGTTTCGAAGCGCCAGCTGAACCCGAAGCGAATGAAGTTCAATCGGCTGAATCGGTCGAAGAAGTCGATCCGCTGGACGGATTCGGCAAGCTGCCCGACGAAGATTCGCCGCGCAGCCGTGGTCGCGGTCGTCGCGATCAAGGATCTCGCAGTCGCCGTGAGGGTTCGCGTGACCGTGAAGAGGAGCCCCGGGAACGGAGTGAAGAAGCTAGCGAGCAGGTTGAAGAAACCCGTGAACGTAGTGGATCGGCCCCTGGTCGCGATGAAGAGTCGCGTGGCCGTGGTGAAGGACGCCGTACGAGAGGTGGACGCGGTCGTCGTGGTGCACGTCGCGACGCGTTGCCGCAAGACGAGGCTTCGCTAGAAGAGCCGCAATCCGAAAAGCGGAACACCGAAGAACGGAAGTCCGAAGGGCGACAAGCGGAGCGATCGTTTGGCGAAGCTCCAGCTCGCAAGTCGGGTGGTTCTCGTCGACGCAGCGAATCTTTCGAAAAACCAAAACGGCCGGAAGTCGATGATCTTTTGAACTTTGCATCGTTCAACGATCTTCCCGACGACGTCGATGAACTCGATCTGGTCGGTGACGAGTCGTCGGACGATGACGTCGCTGTCGTCGAAAGCTCCCAACGCGACGATGTTGAAGCTTCCGAACGCAGCGATGCCGAAGCGGAAGAGGGTGAAGAGGGCGGAACACGTCGACGTCGACGCGGCCGTCGTGGTGGTCGACGCCGTGGCCGCGGTGGAAACGGTGGAGCATCCGAATCGAGCGAGACCGCCGATTCGAACGTGTCGCCCGAACCGGAAGCGGAAGTCGCTGTGCCGAAGGTGAGCGAATTCGACGACGATCACGAGGACGATGACGAAGTGATCGCGCTGCGTCGCGGCAATCGCCGCCGTCGCGGACGCCGTGGGCGAGGTGGTTCGGGTGAAGGACGCGAGGAATCGACCGGTCGGGACGAAAGTTCTGGCGGCCGAGATCTGGCGAAACCCGAAGCTGAAGCCGAAGTTCGTCAATCGTCCCGACGTGGCGAAGCGAGCCGGGACGAAGCGGAGGAAGATATCAAGCCTCGTCAACGCGACATTCCGTCGTGGATCGAGACCGTCGACCTGCTGGTTCAACCGAACATCAACGCGCGTGGAAAGCGATCTGCCCCACGCGGCCGTGGTGGCAAGGGTAGGCGTCGCGATAGCGAATAAATGCTGTCAACCCTGTTTGACCTTCTCGACGTAAGGGTCTAAAACCAGGGCTGGTGTTGAGTTCGTCGATTTGCTTTCAGATGGTGACCCTTGCGATGGGGAACCGCGAATTTGGTCAGGCCTTAACTGGAGCAGCCATAAGCGGGGTACCTTTGTGCAGGGGTTGCCATCCGGAAGCAAATCGAAGCGACATCGGCCTTCTTGCCTCAAGCGTTTCTCAAAACAGCACTGCACTGCGCGGCCCCTCGGATGTCGGACTCTCCTGCAAGCGATGCAAAAAATCACGATGATGACAAGTACATCGTCGTTGCTCGCCGTTATCGACCGTTGCAATTTGACCAATTGGTCGGCCAGGAGAACGCCACGCGGGCGTTGATGAATGCGATCGAAACCGGTCGCGTCGGACACGCCTATCTGTTCACCGGGGCTCGTGGGGTTGGTAAGACCAGCACGGCGCGGATCTTCGCCAAAGCGCTCAATGCGCCCGAAGGGCCTACCGCCACGCCTGACAATTCGTCCGATATCTGCCAAGCGATCGATGCGGGTGAGGATATCGATGTGCTGGAAATCGATGGTGCCAGCAATCGTGGTATCGATGAGATTCGCCAGTTGCGTGCGGGTGTGGGGATGCGTCCCAGTCGCGCTCGCTACAAGATCTACATCATCGATGAAGTCCACATGCTCACCCAGCAGGCGTTTAATGCCCTGCTGAAGACGCTCGAAGAGCCCCCCGAGCACGTCAAGTTCATCTTCTGCACGACCGACCCGGAAAAGATCCCGATCACGGTCCTCAGCCGCTGTCAGCGGTTCGATTTTGCGCCGGTCGAAACCGAAGCGATTCTCGCGCGGTTGGAAGAGATCGTGCAGTCCGAAGGTTGCCAAGCCGATCAAGACGCGTTGCGTTTGTTGGCTCGCCGAGCCGCCGGTTCGATGCGGGATAGCCAGTCGTTATTGGAGCAGGTGCTCAGTTTTGCCACCGATCGAATCACCGTCGATCAAGTGCATTCGATGCTGGGGACCGCCGATGACACGCGGCTTTCGGCACTGGCTGTCGGTTTGATCGATCGCGATCCCGCAGCGGTCTTGAAAATGGTCGACGATGCGGTGATGGGTGGCATCGACGCGGGGCAATTGGCGGAACAACTGTTGGGCTATTTCCGCGACCTGATGACCGCCACGGTCGGCTGTGGTGTCGATATGTTGCGGCACGCCGCTCCCGGTTCGTATGACGATCTTGCGGCCCAGGGGAACCGGTTGGGGATTCATACGATCTTGGTGATCGTGGGAATCATCGACCAGGCGATTACAAGAATGCGCCAAAGTGTCCACAGCCGCGTCTTGCTGGAAGCCGCGCTGGTGCAGATCTGTCGTTTGGCCGATCTGCAGGCGATTTCCGACGTCGTAGCGGGTTTGCGGCAGGTGTCGGCCGGTGGGGCCGCACCAGTTCAGCCGGCGGCGGTCGAAAAAAAAAACATTGACCTAGCGTCGAACGCTCCTGCGGCGGCTTCCGTTCCGCCTGCAAATGTCGCTCGTTCCGCGTCGCCAGCGGGAAGTGCCCCGCCCCCAGCGGCGAACGCGGCTCCCCCCGCTGCTGTTGCTCCGAACGCTCCGGCTCCGGCTCCGTCATCGAGCGTCCCTGCTCCTGCGGCTCCGCGTCCGGTCGCCGCGCCGACGGCGGTCGCAGAGCGCCCAGCCAGTGGCGGTGCCGCCGTGTCGCCCCCCGCAGCTGCCTCGCCCAGTCCCCCTGGTCCAGTCTCTCGTCCTGCGGCGGCCTCGCAAAATGCGGCTGCAGCGGTTGCTGTGCAGGAGCCGCCCAGCAACAACGGTGCACCCGCCGCTTCCGGACAGTGGGATGCCGAGTACGTAAGATCGATGTGGAGGGGAGCGATCGCGTCGTTGGACGATATGACGGCAAACTATGCGAAAAACGCTCAACGTGTGGAGCCTGCGGGGGATGGTGCGATCCGTGTCTACTTTCCAAGTGCTCGCAGTTTGGACAAGGTAAGTTGCGAGAAGCCCGAGCGGCGGAGTAAATTAGAAGCGGCGTTGGCGGCGGTTGCAAAGCGGCATGTCCACTACGATTGCTTCTTGATCGAAGCTCCTCCAAGCCAGAAGCCGGTCCGGCGGGCATTGACCAGTGCCGATCGGGCCCGTCGCCAACGCGAGGTTGAACAAGAGCCGATCATTGCGAAAATGATGGAGTTGTTCGACGCCGAGGTGGTGAAGGTGATTCCAGCGAAGGAAGAAGATTAGCACGAAGTTCCCTCGGTGGGGAATTTTGAGCTGTAGTGGTCTGGCTTTTGCTGTATGGGTGGCTCGCTCGGTTTCGGGCTGCGTTAACGATCGTGCGTCCCTTGGGGGCACAGCGTTTTGGGCGATCGGTCTCGGGAGTGCGAAGCGAGCACGAAGCATTCAATCAAAATCAATATCAACGGGCAAACGGTTCCATGTTCAAAGGACTGTCAGACATCGCATCGCTGATGCAGCAGGCGCAAAAGTTGCCGGCCAAGATGGAAGAGATCAATCGTCAATTGCAATCGGAGCGAGTCAGCGGCTCGGCCGGTGGCGGGATGGTCACCGTCGAGATGAACGGCGCCGGTGAAGTCACGGCGGTTCGGATCGAGCAGGAGTTGATGGCTCAGGGGGATCGCGAGCTGATCGAGGACCTGTTGCCGGGAGCGATCAACGATGCCAGTGCCAAAGCGAAGGCGTTGCAAGCCGAATCGATGCAAGGCCTAACCGGCGGGATCAGTCTGCCCGGCATGGAAGCGGCGTTGGCCAAGTTTACCGGCGGCGGTGGTGGAGCCAACTGAGATGGCCGAGCTGACTCAGTCGGTTGCCGACATGATCGACCAGTTGGGGCGGTTGCCCGGAATCGGTCGCAAGAGCGCCGAACGGCTCGCCTATCATCTTTTGCGAGTCCCGAAATCCGAAGCCCTCGCGTTGGCCGATTCGATCCGATCGGTGCGAGAAAACGTCCGCTACTGCGATAGCTGTTTTAACCTCTCCGAAGGGGCCCGTTGTCCTATCTGTGCCGATCCCAGTCGCGATCAAACACGGTTGTGTATCGTCGAACAACCTCGCGATCTGATCTCGCTGGAACAGTCGGGGATGTTCCGCGGTTTGTACCATGTGTTGTTGGGGCGAATCGCTCCTTTGGACGGGATCGGCCCCGATCAATTGACGATCGATCCGTTGGTCGATCGGGTCCGCTTGGGCAACTTCACCGAAGTGATCATGGCGACCAATCCGACGGTGGAAGGGGATGGGACGAGCCTATACATCTCGAACCTTCTGCAAGATTATCCCGTGGAAATAACTCGTCTAGCACGCGGGATCACCGCCGGTAGTGTGTTAGAATTTACGAACAAAGAGATCCTTGCCGATGCGTTAAATGGCCGTCAAAAGCTGTGACATTGACCGCGCGGCGGCGTCTGGTTTATGCCAGAATGGATGCTGGTGGTGGTTGTCTGTCGCGGCATCGCGAAACGGATCTGCCGCAGCCGATAATTGATTGTAAAACGTTAAACCTCGCCGCCCACGTTCGTGAGTTGGCCGTCTACCTCAAATAAGACTATTCCGATGCGTATCTCAATGGGCTTTGAACAGCGTCAGCAACAAGTTCAAAAGCTGGCCCCACGGATGATCCAATCGATGGAGATCTTGCAGTTGCCGTTGCTGGCGTTGCAGGAGCGTGTCGAGCAGGAGATGAACGAAAATCCGTTGCTGGAGGTCCAGGACGACGATCCGCAATTGCCGGACGATCCCGAGGAGACCTACGAGAATCCCGATGCGCCAACCGAATCCGAACGGGAGCTTGTGGTCGATAACGACCACGATAATCAGGACGATTTCGAACGCTTGTTGAACATGAAGAACGAGCTTCCCAATACGTTCGACGAGCCGTTCCGCAAATCGTCCAACCAGATGCAGGAGGAGGGTGACCGGCGGCACGATCTGATGGCGAACGCCGAGGCCCATCCCGAATCGCTGAACGATTTTCTGCTGCACCAATTGGCCGAACTCGATATCGACACCGATGTCGAATTGATGGCCGAACGCATTATCAGCACGCTCGATGCCCGCGACGGAGGATACCTGCGGACGCCGCTTAGCGATCTATTGCCGTCGAACCACACTCCCGAAGACCTCGAATTGGCCAAGCGCGCCTTGGCGGTCGTTCAGTCGTTGGAGCCGACTGGAATTGCGGCTCGCGATCTGTCGGAGTGCCTTCTGCTGCAATTGTCCGACAAAGATCCGTACTACGAGGAAATGAAGACGCTGATCACCGGGCATCTGGAGGATATCGCAGGCAACCGCTTGCCCGCGATCCAACGCAAAACCGGTTACTCGTTGGACAAGATTCAAAAGGTCAAAGACGAACTGCATTCGCTCAATCCCAAACCGGGAGCGGCGTTTATGGAGACCTATGTTCCGACAGTCACCCCCGATGTGATCGTCGAGCAGGACGATGAGGGGCAGTACAAGGTTCGCTTGGACGACGACCGCGTGCCGACCTTGTTCATCAGCGAATATTATCGCCAGCGATTGCAAGATCCATCGGCCACGACTGAAGAGCGCGAGTATATCAAACAGAAGATCAACGGGGCGCAGTGGTTGATCGATTCGATCGAACAGCGACGCAGCACGTTGACCAAGGTTTCTCAAGCGATCGTCGATCACCAGAAAGCGTTTCTCGATCTTGGCCCCGAAGCGATTGAGCCGCTGAAGATGCAGCAGATCGCCGATCGCGTGGGGGTGCATGTGACGACGGTCAGTCGCGCCGTCGACGACAAATGGATCCAAACCGCGCGAGGTATCCTGCCACTGAAGCGGTTCTTTGTCGGTGGCACCCAGACCGAAGATGGCGACGACGTCGCTTGGGATACGATTCGGATCAAGTTGCAGGAAGTGATCGACAACGAAGACAAAAGCAAACCGCTCAGCGACGAAGATATCGTCAAGGAACTGAAGAAGCACGGGATGACGGTCGCTCGCAGAACGGTCACCAAATACCGCAAGAAAATGGGGATCCCCAGCAGCCGGCAACGCCGCGATTGGATGTTGGAGAACAAATAGCGGAACGATCGCGGTGGGCGCTGCCGCTTCGCGACATGTAAGCCACAGTGGAGGAGGCCGATCCATGACCGTTCGACCATCGTTTTTGCTTGGCATTGCTGCGGCGATGCTGATCGGCGCTCCGCCGGCTTGGGGACAACAGCTCCACACCGTGTCGCCGTTGCAGAATATCGGCGACAGCTTTCACGAACACGTTGGAATCGGCTGGGGGCTCCGCGGGCCCGGTTGGTTCGTCAACGTCCCCAACGGTGTCGGCGGCGCTGCTTTGGGCGGGTCCGATCCCAACGCTGGTTTGTCGGGCGGATTTGCGGGGCGCCGCGGGAATGTCTCGGGAAACCTCGGTTTCCAGTGGTCGCAGGGAAGCAATCGCTCGATGAGCACGGTCTCGCCATCGCTGACCACGCTGGACGGTTATCCCGGTTCGTTGTTCAGTGGCAGCGTCCGCCCTTTTGTGACCAGTGTGACGCCAGCGGTTAGCAGTTTTACCGCACCCAACGAAGGGATTCGCCAAGCGGGAGTGCAGCGACAGCAAGCAACGCTCGATTCGATCGCTGAAAAGAAGGGGCAGGTTCGCAATGAGAAGGCGGAGCGGTACTGGGACCGCGCTCTCCGCGCCGAGCAGCAGGGGAATCTAAAGATGGCTCGAGCCAATTATCGATTGGCCCTACCGCATGCCAGCGAGCCGATGTATTCCGAGATCGTCCGCCGCATGGTCCAACGAGGTTGGACGCGGTAGATACTCTTCATCGGGCCGACGAAAGATCAGCCCTGCGGTTCGGCTTGTTCTTCCATCTCGCGGATGTATGCCCGCAAGCGTTCCAGTTCATCGCGAGTTCCCTTCAGCTTCAGCATGTTTTCGACACGCTTGAGCAGTTGAAACTTGTTGACCGGTTTGGTTAGGAAGTCGTCGGTTCCCGATTCGACAGCCCGTTCGATATCGCCCAGTTCGTTGAGCGCGGTCACCATCAGCACGATGATCTGCTGGGTGGCGGGATCTTGTTTGATCTTCTTGCAGACCTCAAATCCGCTCAACCGAGGCATCATGACATCTAACAGGATCAGATCGGGAGCAAACGACGCGACCTTCTCCATGCAATCGGCACCGTCGACGGCGTGTTCGATCTCGCATTCGACGTTTGCTAGATAGGCATCCAGCAATTCCCGGTTGGCTTCATTGTCATCAGCGATCAGGATCCGATCCGCAGGCATGATGTTGACTCGTTATGGTGGGGCTGATTGACCAGAGGGTGCCGACCGATCGATCGGTCGGCACAAAACCGCAAAACTCAATTATACCGTGACGGAGGCTGTGGCTGCATCGGCAGGCACGGGGAAGCCTTGGCACAATTCACTCACCTGTCCGCGGATCGAGGTAAGCACCGAATCGTCGTCGTGCGACTTGAGCGCCTGGATGATCCAATTGCCGATCGTTCGCATCTGTTCCACCTTCATGCCGCGCGTTGTCAGCGCGGGGGTTCCGATCCGGATGCCCGATGGATCCATCGGTTTGCGGGTATCGAATGGAATCATGTTCATGTTGACGGTGATTCCACATTTTTCCAAAGCCGCTTCGGCAAGCTTGCCACCGATCCCGAATCCGGTCACGTCGACCAGGCACAGGTGATTGTCGGTACCACCGCTGACCAGCGTGAGGCCACCAGCGATCAATGTTTCGGCCAAGACCTTGGCGTTGTCGACGACCTGTTGGCCGTAGGCTTGGAAATCGGCAGAGGCCGCTTCCTTGAAGCAGACCGCTTTGGCCGCCACGATGTGCATCAACGGGCCGCCTTGGATTCCCGGGAAGACGCTGCGGTTGATGGCTTTCAGGTCGTCCTGTTTGCACAAGATCAAACCGCTGCGTGGGCCGCGGAGTGTTTTGTGCGTGGTCGTGGTGACATAGTCGGCGACGGGGACCGGATTGTTGTGAATCTTGGCCGCGACCAGGCCGGCGTAATGCGCCATGTCGACCATCAATTTGGCCCCAACCTCGTTGGCGATTTCAGCGAACTTGTCGTGCGGGATTTCGCGAGGGTAGGCGCTGGCACCGGCGACGATCATCTTCGGTTTCAGTTCGCGAGCCAACCGCGCGATCTGATCGAAGTCGAGGCGATGGTGTTCGCGATCGACGCCGTAGCTGTGGAAATCGTACAGCTTGCCGCTGATGTTCAGCTTCATGCCGTGTGTCAGGTGGCCACCTTGTGCCAGGTCCAAGCCCAGCACCTTGTCACCCGGTTCCAGCACGGTCATATAAACCGCGGTATTGGCTTGCGATCCGCTGTGCGGTTGCACGTTGGCCGCTTCGGCACCAAACAGATCGGTCGCCCGTTGGATCGCCAATCGCTCGGTCACATCGACAAATTCGCACCCGCCATAATAGCGACGTCCGGGATATCCTTCGGCGTATTTATTGGTCAATACGCTGCCGGCAGCTTGCATCACAGCAGGGCTGGTGTAGTTCTCGCTGGCGATCATCTCCAGACCGTCGCGTTGACGCTCGGCTTCGTTCGCAATGGATTGCCAAATTTCAGGGTCTTGTTTTTCCAGGATATTCATGCGATTGGGGTGTGAGCGTGGTTAGAAGTCGAGAAGGTTGGTCCGCTAATTGTCGGCTGATCGTTGCGGATCGTCAATCCGCATCTAGACAATAGGATCCGTTCTCGTCCACGTCTCCAACGCGAATCGCTGTGGCCCTCGCGGCGATCGCCGCGAGGGCGAGCTGGCGATTTACAAAATCCCGAATTTCGCATACGCGTCGACGGCTCCCATTCCCTGCTTGATCGCATCGCGGGTGACGTTTTCGGCGTGAACTTTTTCCCAGGCCGCGGCCAGGATCTCGGCGCTTTGAGCTTGGGGAACGATCACGACGCCATCCTCGTCGGCGACCACGATGTCGCCGCTACAAATCGTCACACCACCAACGACCACGGGTTGATCAAACGCGGTGACCCGTTGCCGATGGCAACTGTCGTAGACACTGCGCCCGGCGGCGAAGACGGGGAAGCCCATCGCCCGCATCTTGGGCACATCGCGAACCGCGCCGTCGACGATCACGCCGACACAGCCGCGGTTGGACGCTGCCGTCGACAGCAGTTCACCCCAGATTCCCGAACGCATCGATCCGGCCGCAGCCGCGATCACGACATCGTCGCTCTGGCAACTGTCGACCAATTGCAGTTCCAGTTCGTATGGCGAAGGATCGACGTCGAATAGATCTTCCCAAGCGCTGGTGCGGCAGCGGCCAATCAATACTTCCGTTGTCGTTTGCGGTGGCAGTTCGTGTTGGATGCTCTGATTCCGCAAACCAAATTGGTCGCAAGCATCGGCGACGACAGCGCTATACAAGGTCTCGCGCAATTGCGCAAAGGTGCGTTCCATGGATCGATTCCGATTCAGTGTGGAGGGGGGGTTGTGAGCGGCAGATTTGCCGAGGCAAGCATCGTTGACAACGCGCTCGCCCTGTGCCGGTGGGGCGGGACACACCTCTTTGGCGCGGTGCATTCACCGCGGCGCGACGTGTGTGTTCGTGAAATCACAGCATAGCCTCATCCATCAGGAATGACAGAGCACTCACGAAAGTTGGCCTGGGTAACACCGGTGTTGGCGGCAGCGATGATCCTTGGCGGTGTCGGGCCGAATTGCGTTATTATCTTTCGAGGGGGCGGTGAGCAACATTGGAGTTGGACGCTTCGAATTTGCGTCCCCCCTAAAATTGAATTCGCCGCTGGCGATCGCCTTTACTGTGGCTGACGGATTTGAGATCGATCGCCTATACTGGCCGCGATGAACGGCGATCAAAACTGGCAAAACGAATATCCTTTTACTTCGCGATGGCACGAGGCCGATGGGCATCGTTACCACTTTATCAGCGAAGGGGCTGGCGATCAGACGATCCTGGCCGTGCACGGCAATCCGACGTGGAGCTTTTATTGGCGAAACGCGGTCCAACGTTTTCGCGATACCCATCGGGTTGTCGCCGTCGATCACATCGGATGTGGGCTCAGCGACAAGCCGCAAGATTACGACTATTGCTTGGAAACCCACGCGGCGAATCTGGGCCGTTTGATCGAGGCCGAGGATTTGCGGCGGATCACGCTGCTGGCTCACGATTGGGGGGGCGCGATCGGTCTGCTGGCTCTCACCAAACATGTGGATCGTTTCGAGCGGATTATCCTGCTGAACACCGCCGCCTTTCCTCCTCCCTACGTTCCCTGGCGGATCGGCGTGTTGCGATGTCCCGTCCTGGGGTCGTTTGCAATCCGTGGGCTCAATGCTTTTGCGGGGCCCGCGGTGACGATGGCGATGTCGCGGCAATCGCTTAGCCCAGCGGCGCGGGCCGGTTTGTTGGCCCCCTACAAGAATTGGGCCGACCGCGTGGCGATCGATGGATTTGTTCGCGACATTCCGATGTCGCCTTCGCATCGCACCTGGCGTTCTTTGGAGAATCTCGAAGCGGCGTTGCCGGGACTGTCGCATCTGCCAGCGATGTTCGTCTGGGGGATGAAGGATTGGTGCTTCCGCCCCGAATGTATGGACCGACTGCAAAAGTCGATGCCTCACGCCCAGACCGTCCCGATCGACGACGCGGGGCATTATGTGATGGAGGACGCTCCCGAACAGGTGCTCGGTGCGATCGATCAATTCTTGAATCGCGAAGTTCCGGTCAGCTAATCGGCCGGCGGGTTGGCGAACCTGGCGCTAGCAGCTTGTCGGTTTAATCAGCCGGTTGGGCGTTAGCCCCGGTTCCGCTGCCACTAAACCGGGGCTAACGCCCAAACGGCTAATGCGAGGAAGCTCGTTGTGACTAAACCGACAAGCCGCTAGCGCGTGCCGGGGTGGTGCCTCGCGTCGAAACACGGAATAGCCCTGGTGGCTGTAAATGCCGCGTTTCAATGCGCTGCCGGTTGGGGTATAATCTCTCGCTCTGGGAATGACAGGTTCACGTTTTGCCGATGGTGAAAGAGCGCTACGTTAGACCCACAATAACTCCTCTGCGGCAGCGGATGTTCTGAAGATCTCGATCCCCGGGGTCGCTTGCATCTGCGATGCGAATCATCGAACACTCTTTCCCACCAGAAGCTCGTTGAATCACGAAACCATAACCAGCCGCGACGATCTCGATCGCTTTTGCGAGCGGCTCGCCCAGCAACCGTTAATTGCTTTTGATACCGAATTTGTCTCGGAGGATCGCTACCGCCCCGAGCTCTGTTTGCTGCAAGTCGCTGCGGGCGACATGTTGGCGATCATCGATCCGATCGCGATTGGGACGACTCAGCCGTTTTGGGACCTGATCTCCACGCCGGGCCGGACGGTTATCGTGCACGCCGGTCGCGAAGAGATGCGGTTTTGTTGGCGTTTCGCTGGCAAACCGATCGCGGGATGTTTTGACGTCCAAATGGCAGCCGGTTTCGTGGGAATCGAATATCCGGCGTCGTTGGGCAATCTGGTCAAAACGATCTGCGGAAAGACGCTTGGCAAAGGGGAGACACGCACCGATTGGCGTCGCCGCCCACTTTCCGACGGGCAGATCGAATACGCCCTGCAAGACGTGATCGATCTGGCCACGCTTCATGAAACGATCGGTAAGATGGTCGACGACCTGCAGCGTCGAACTTGGCTTGAAGAAGAGATCGCGACGCTTCAGCAGACGGTCGCCGACAACGAAGTAAACGAGAATTGGCATCGTGTCTCGGGCAGCAGCAGTTTGCCACCGCGGCAGATGGCGATCATCCGCGAACTGTGGCGTTGGCGGGAAGCCAGGGCGCAAAAGATTGATCAACCGGCACGGCGGGTGTTGCGCGACGATCTGCTGGTGGAACTAGCCCGCCGGGGCAGCCCCGATCCGAAACGAATCAACAGTATCCGCGGGATGGAACGGCGGAATCTGCAAGCCCATCACGAAGCGATCGCCCACGCGATCGGGCTCGCGTTGGATTTGGACGACAGCGAGTTGCCGGTTAAACCGCGCGGTGAACGACGCGCCAAAGTCCCAATGCTCAGCCAGTTTCTGTCGACCGCGATCGCTTGTGTCTCGCGAACTCACAAGATGGCGCCAGCGATCGTTGGCAACGCCGACGATGTTCGCGAATTGTTGACCTACGAAATGAGTGGCAACATGAATGCCCCGAAACCGGCGCTGTTGCGTGGTTGGCGAGGCGATGTCGTGGGGAAAGCGTTCCGCGACGTGTTGGATGGCAAGCTGGCGATCCGCGTGGCGAATCGACAAGCCGAACAGCCGTTGGAATTTATCGACGCCCAACCTTAGCGCCGCGCAAGGTCTGCACCTGACAGCTCTCTCTGTGCTTCGATGTTCACGACATCGGAAATGCCATGCGACATTCCACGGGGGAACGCTCGGCGACGACACGTCACGCCATCGCGACGTCGGCGGCTTTAAAAACCGTTTGTGCGCGGCGATAACCGAGTCGTTCGTACAATCGCAGCGCCGCGGTGTTGTCGGTCGTCACTTCCAGATGCATCCGGGTTAGCCCGATCTGTTGGAAGCCTTTGGTGGCCAGATTCAACAGGATGCTCCCCAGTCCTTGGCCGCGATGTGGTTTCGCGATCCCCAGATTCTGCAGCGCTCCCCAGCCTTCGGCCTGAATTCCTTGAACCGTCCCAACGGGCTGCGGTTTCCGCGAATCGGAATCGCGGAATCTCAACAGCCACGTCGCTTCGGGGACAAAGTTCGATCGACCGGCGATCTCTTGCATCAACCGTTGGCAGCCATCGCGCTGCCCCAGGCAGGGGAAAACGTTTGCATCGAGTTCCCATTGGAAGCTGTGGAATTTCGCCAGCCCGTGCTGTTTCAACAGATCCTCCGACCACGGCAGGACTTCATAGCCTTCGGGCAATCGGTAGCTGGAAGGAACAAAATTCTCCAGGTCCAATTCCATTCGATAACGTTTGAAGTAGGTGATGCCCATCGGCGTGGCGCTCCCGAATGTCGCTGCTTCGATACCAAGTCCGTGCCGACAATTTTACCCCATTTTTCACGCTCGCCCAACGATCTTGGGCGACGGGGGAATTTCGTTCCGAAAAGCGGGGCCTGCTGGGCAATATGAAGCGGTTGCTGGGGTGGTCGGGCTGTCGCTCGAGCGGCCTCTGTGGTTGCATCCCAAGGATGCTTGGGCGAAACTTGCACGACAGCGCCTCGGCGACCTGTTCCCTCCAATATCTCCCTCCTATCATAGGAACCGCAACCTTGCCATTTGATCTGACCGGTTCGACAGCTCTGATCACGGGTGGCACGCAAGGTGTCGGGGCGGCTATCGCGATCGCGATCGCCGGTTCCGGTGGCAACGTCGTGCTGCATGGACTTCGCGATGACGACGCCGCACAGCAAACGCTCGCCGCCTGCCGCGCCCAAGGGGCAAATGCCGATCTGTTGTTGGGCGATCTCGCCGGACCGACCGAAGACTGTATTGGCCGATTGTTCGATTCTGCGACGGCCGCTCATCCCGAGATCAACATGTTGGTCAACAATGCCGGCACCTACATCGACGTGCCGTTTTTGGAGATGGATTTCGAGCGGTATCAGCGGACGATGCAGTTGAACGTGGCGGCAGGTTTCTTTTTGACCCAGGCCTTCGCACGCCGCTGGGTCGATCGCCAGGCACGCGGCCGCGTCCTGTTCACCGGATCGATCAACGGTCAATTGGCCGAACCCGATCACGTCGCTTACGACAGCAGCAAGGGAGCGGTTTTGGCGATGGTGAAATCGCTGTGCGTGGCGCTCGCCCCGCATGGAATCCGCGTTAACGGCATGGCGCCGGGCTTGGTCAAGACTCCGTTGACCGGCGTCCTGGAGACCGACCAAGACCTCGATGCTTGGATGCGTTTGCACACGCCCAACGGTCGCGTTCCCGAAGCATCGGCCTGTGGTGGAGCCGCCGTTTTCTTATTGAGCGACGAGGCGGAACATGTTCACGGCCAGATGTTGTTGGTCGACGGAGGGATGAGCGCATGGCAGCAACCCGATATGCCGACACAATTGCGCGGCAAGCTGTCGTAGCCGTTGTCGGGCGATCGCGAGGTCCCCTATCGCGCTGCGGTGGCGGGGACGACTGGTGTTGGGTGTTCGCTGGCCGACGGAAAGATCTTTAACTCGCGCTGCTGCGATCGCAGCGGTGGGCTGTTGGGATAAAGACGCTTGATGTAGTGGCGTCGGGAACTGCTCATCAGATGCCGATCCCAGCCCCAGCGATCCAACAACCGTTCGGAGATCCGAGCGTTGCTCGCTTCGCAGACGATCGCGTCGCTTTTTTTGATCTCGGCAATCGCATCGAGCGTCGTTGCAGCGCATCGCGCGGTGGCAAAGCTGGTTCCGGGGGAGGAGACGACGTACTTGAGAACCAGAAAATTGGGCTGGCGCCACAATTGGTCGTAATACAGATGGCAAACGTCTTGGTTCTTACCGCCGGCGGCGCGGCGGCGGATGTCTTGCCAGACGCGCAGTCGTGTGATCACTGTCGGCCAAGGGCGGAAGCGGATCGATTTCAATTGGCCATCGCGCACTTCGATCACGCCGTGGTAACGACGGCGCAGCGTCGACGCGGCGTCGGTCAAATCGTTCACACTCTCAAACAACGGCATCGCGGCTTACCTGTTGGATGTTCCCGGGGACTTTCCGAGCTCGAAACGGGCCGGCGGTGCCGCCGTTGTATCGAGCCAGTGCTAAGAAATCGCTGGTTCTCGGCGTTTGAAACATACGCCAAAGAGAGGTCCGAAGCGGTTGGGAACCGCGGATTGGGGCGTGGCGGTTGCTGCGAGACAAACGATCGTGCCGATTGCAACGATCGAGACCCACCGCAGATTATTGTTGGTCGGCCGCGCGGGCGTAAAACTCAACCACCGTCGACGTCTCGCCATCGTCGACCGAATCGCGGCGAACTTCCAACTCGACCCCCTGGGCATGGATGTCGACGATCGAGACTGTTGCTTCGCTTCCCCAGACCGCTTCGGCATCGGCTGTGGGACTTGGCAGCAACGGCGGAACAAAACCGGCGAACAGGTTGCCGACGCGCTGTCCCGGTTGATAACGCACTCGTAACAAACCATGCACTTCGTCGACACCATCGCGGTTGCTGCGTTGGATCCGTTGGTCGACGTCGTCGGCCAGCGGCGGTGTCTCTTCATCGACGATGTCGGTGCCGGCGTTTGGTTCCGCCTTGGTCATCGCCGTCCGTTCTCTAACCATCGCAACGAGGTCGGGCAGGGTCGATTGGAACGGCCAATTCAACGCCAAGCAAGCGACTTCGCTGGAGATCAACAACAGCCAGATGGAGACCGCTGCGATCACGCTTGGCTGCAGCGTCGTCAGCCAAAGTGTCAAGATCACCGCAGCGGGAGTGAAGGCAAACGGCAACCAGCGGGGCGGCGCAGATTGCACCTCCGACGCAGGCCACGGATTGTGGACCAACCACCATCGGGGGATGTTGGTCAGTGCGATCAACAGCATCGCGATCAGCACGATCTGCCAACTGGGGACGTCGGCAGTCTGGCGTGCAAGACCGCGCAGAAACAAGATGACCGCCACGCTGTTCCACGCCGCTAGCCAGATCGGCCAGCGGGATTCAAACAACGCGGCGGCGAACTGCCGTCGGTCGGGCGACTTAGACGGCAACGGTTGCATTCTTGCAAGCGGTCGCGAACTCTTCGGCGCGGTCGGTCTTTTCCCAAGTGAAACCGTCGCCGCTGCGACCGAAGTGGCCACCGGCTGCGGTTGGGCGATAGATCGGCCGACGCAGGTCCAAGTAATTGATAATGCCACCGGGGGTCAGTGGGAAGAAATCGCGGATCGCTGCGCAGATCTGATCGTCCGACAGCGTACCGGTTCCTTGCGTATCGACGTGGACGCTGACAGGTTCAGTCACGCCAATCGCGTACGCCAGTTGGACTTCGCAGCGTTCGGCAACGCCCGAGGCAACGATCGTCTTGGCGATGTGGCGAGCCATGTATGCGGCGCTGCGATCGACCTTGGTCGCGTCTTTACCACTAAACGCGCCACCGCCGTGACGGCCCCATCCGCCGTAAGTGTCGACGATGATCTTGCGACCGGTCAGGCCACAGTCGCCGTGAGGTCCGCCGACGACAAACTTGCCCGTTGGGTTGATGTGGTACTTGATGTCACCCTTGTCCAGTTCAGCTGGCAAGCATGGGGCGATGACCTTTTCGGTGACCTCTTTGACGATCGTCGCGTGATCGACATCGGGGCAGTGTTGGGTCGAAACGACAACCGTATCGATACGAACTGGCGTGTTGCCTTCGTATTCGACGGTGACTTGTGCCTTGTTGTCGGGACGAATCCATCCGATCTCGCCAGTCTGGCGGGCTTCGGTGATCCGGTTGATGATCCGGTGCGACAACGCGATCGGCAACGGCATCAATTCGGGAGTGTCTTTGCAAGCGTATCCGAACATCAAGCCTTGGTCGCCAGCGCCGATTTCTTTGCCGCTGTCGGAGTTTTCATCGACACCTTGAGCGATATCGGGGCTTTGTGCGTCCAGAGAAACCAATACGGCGCAGGTGCTGCCGTTGATTCCCATCTTGTCGTCGGTGTAACCGACTTCGTTGATCACCTGGCGAACGACGTCCGAAAATTTGACGTTCGCTTGGGACGAGATCTCACCCGCGATGCATGCCATTCCGGTGGTGACCATCGTTTCGCAAGCGACCCGGCTGTTGGGATCTTGTTCCAGCAGAGCGTCGAGGATTCCATCGGAGATCTGGTCCGCCAGTTTATCGGGATGTCCCATGCTGACCGATTCACTGGTAAATAAGTATTTGCCACTAGACACGAACGAGACTCCATGAAGGGGAAAGTTGCAGAACTTCAATGCTTGACCGCTAATTCTAGCCGACCTGAACGAGTTTGTGGACCCACACAAAGATTGGATTTGCCAAGGTCGATTGTCCGGGCGGTCGCCTCCGTTGGGGTGCATACGCTAGCGGGCAAAGCGTTCTCCAGAAACCACTTGTCGCCTTAGGGTTGCTAGCTGAATGTTGATCTTCCCTAATTCTGGCAGATCGATAGAATCGTCCGTCGAAGCGGTCCGAGACATGGATGTCTCAGCGACGGGGACCGCAGCGTGTAACAATGCAAATACATGGAGAGGCAGCAGATGCGCAACCTTCTGATTCTGGGAATGCTGTTGGTGGCAGCGTTTATGGCGGGGTGGTTCACCATCGATCGCGATGGTGAACAAACAACGATCAAGATTAACCGCGACGAAATTCGTCAAGACGCCCGACAAGCGATCGATCGCGGGAAAGATTATTTGGATCGCCAGAACGTGGGGTCGCAGGAGACCGGTCAAGCCAATGCGCTCCTGAATCGCGTGGAAAAAGCAGCGTCGGAATTTCGCTATATCCAGGAGGGTGGTCAGTACGGGACTCCCGCCGGGTATCAGATGCAACCTAACGGGGCCCCAGCTGCTCCGGGTCAGTTGCAATATTCTTATCCGACGGCCCAGCAGCCCCCAACGACCGGCGCTCCCAATCAGTTTCCAGCGGCCCGCTACTAATCGGACCCCCGTCATTGATGTCGGGAGCCGCGGATTGCGGCGACCATTCCGATCACCTGCCCTACAATGGATGCAGGTATTTTGCTATTCTATCAGCCACTCGGGGTGTCGTCTCCGCGTGGTTGGGAGTCCTACGCTGCTTGCCTAGTTCGGGCAGGAGCGGTGAGACGATTCAAACCGCTGCGGGGAACATGCCCCACTCTGTTCCGTTTGTCCCACGCCAGTGGCTAGCGTTTTGATACTGATCCTAAAAAGCGACGCAACCGAATCGCAGATCCAACATGTCATCGAACGTGTCGAATCGCTGGGGTTTGGCGCGCACCTGAGTCGCGGAACGTTCCGCACCATCATCGGTTTGATCGGCGACGAACAACGGCTGCAGTCCGAACCGTTGAGTGCGATTCCGGGAGTCTGCCAAGTCGTCCCGGTGATGCCACCCTACAAGCTAGCTTCGTTGGATGCCCATCCGCAGCCAAGCGTTGTCGATGTTGGCGGAGTTCCGGTGGGTGGCGGCCAATTGGCGATGATCGCTGGCCCCTGTGCTGTCGAAGAGCCCGAGCGGATGTTGCGGATCGCGATGGCAGTCAAAGCGGCCGGAGCGAACATCTACCGCGGTGGCGCCTACAAACCACGCACCAGCCCCTACAGTTTCCAAGGGCTGGGCGAAGACGGTCTGAAGATCCTTCGCGATGTGGGCGATACCTGCGGTATGCCGATCGTGACCGAAGTCACCGATCCCCGCAACGTCGAGACCGTCGCGCGTTATGCCGATCTGCTGCAGATCGGTGCTCGAAATATGCAGAATTTTGTGCTGTTGACCGAAGTCGGCCAGTCGAACAAGCCGGTTCTGCTGAAACGCGGTATGAGTGCGACGATCGTCGATTGGTTGATGAGTGCCGAATACGTGCTGGCTCAAGGCAACCCCAACGTGATCCTGTGCGAGCGCGGTATCAAGAGCTTTGACCCTTCGACTCGCAACCTTTTTGATGTCGCGGCGGTGCCCGTCGTCAAGGGGCTGAGCCATCTGCCGGTGATCGTCGACCCAAGTCATGCGACGGGCAAGCCGGCGTTGATTCCACCCTGTGCCTTGGCTGGTGTCGCCGCCGGAGCGGATGGCGTTCACATCGAAGTCCACGACCAGCCGGAAGTCGCCAAAAGCGACGGCCCTCAAGCCCTGCTGCCCGAGCAGTACGCCGAAGTCGCCGACCAAATCCGCCAGCTCGCGGCGTTGCTGGGCAAGACGATCGCTCCGCTCCCGTCAGCGACGAGTCCCGGCAATTAGATTCGGCAAGACATATGCCAACTCGACCGCCTGCCTTGCCGGCGGTTAATCCATCCAATAACCAACTTAACTTTTATAAATCAATCGACGGAGATCGAACCATGCGAAAGCCATTCATTTGCGGCAACTGGAAGATGAACACCCGCGGCCAGTGTGGCGCGGAATTGGCGAAAGCTGTTGCCGACGGGATCCCCGCTGGCAGCCAGGTTGAGGTCGGCGTCTGTCCTCCGACTTGCTACCTGGGGGCTGTTGGACCTGCGATCAAGGGAACCGCCGTTGGATTGGGAGCGCAAAACATGTTGGCCGAGGCCGATGGAGCTTTCACCGGCGAAATCAACCCGGCGATGTTGAACGACCTCGGTTGCCAGTACGTGATCCTTGGACACAGCGAACGCCGTCAGTTCTTCGGCGAAACCAGTGAAGGGGTTTCGAAGAAAACACAAGCTGCATTGGCCGCCGGATTGGTGCCGATCGTGTGCGTTGGCGAAACGCTCGAAGAACGCGAAGGGAATCAAACCGAAGCGGTTGTCGCCCAACAGATCGAAGGATCGTTGGCCGGTATTTCGGCTGAACAATTGCCAACCGTTGTGATCGCATACGAGCCCGTTTGGGCGATCGGTACCGGCAAAGTTGCGACTCCCGAACAAGCCGAAGCGGTTCACGCCCACATCCGCAAGTTGTTGACGGACAAGTTTGGTGGCGAAGCGGCTGAAAAGGTTCGCATCCAGTACGGCGGCAGCGTCAAGCCAGGCAACGCGGCCGAGTTGCTCGGGCAACCCAATATCGACGGTGCTTTGGTTGGCGGTGCCAGCCTGAAAGCGGAAGATTTTCTCGGAATCATCGCGGCTGCGTAACTCAACCGATGCGTTTGCTGGCGGCTTTGTGGCGAAACGCTGCGAGATTGCAGCGATCGGCGTCAATTCAATAGTGACGGCTAGCGTCAAACATTTCAAAAAACGGATTACTCACAATGACGGCTTTGGTATTTGCAAGCATGGCGGGCGTTTTCTTTGGCCTGACGCTCTCGACACTGTCCCTGTTCCTGATCCTGCTGGTCCTTGTTCAACGCGGCAAGGGGGGCGGTTTGACCGGAGCTTTAGGCGGACCGGGTGGACAAAGTGCGTTTGGTACCAAAGCGGGCGACATGTTCACCAAGATCACCTCGGTGGTCGCTTTGGTTTGGATTTTCCTGTGTGGTGCTAGCGTGTTCGTGATGGGCAATGCTCGTCCCATGGTCGACAATGCCCCGGTCGTCGAATCTCCGTCGCTCGACGGCCTTGATGCCGCTGGCGAAATCGTCGACGAAACCGCTGCAATTGCGCTGCCAGGTTCCGAGGATGAAGCGGAAGATGTCGTTGTCGAGACGGAAGAGGCTGTCGCTGTTCCAGGCGACGAGGCGGCGATGACCGAAGAGCCTAAGGCAGACGCTCCTAAGACTGAAGAGCCAAAGGCAGACGCTCCTAAGGCTGAAGAGCCAAAGGCAGACGCTCCTAAGACTGAAGAGCCAAAGGCAGACGCTCCTAAGGCTGAAGAGCCAAAGGCAGATGCTCCTAAGACTGAAGAGCCCAAGGCAGACGCTCCTAAGGCTGAAGAGCCCAAGGCAGACGCTCCTAAGGCTGAAGAGCCCAAGGCAGACGCTCCTAAGGCTGAAGAGCCAAAGGCAGACGCTCCTAAGAGCGACGAAGCAGCCGAGTAAGTCGGCATTGGACGTTGGTTTGCAGGGCGTCGTAGTTTTCGTCGCTTGAAACGCTCCGGTTTGTCGGAGCGTTCGCTCTGCTAGCACAACTCCAGGCATGATCTCTTCGGTCGGGGGCAATGTCGAACGCGATCGACCTGCACTCCATCTCGCCTTCGCTTGGCATCCAGTGCGGCATTCCGATGTCGCACTCATATCGCGGCCGCGGAGCCGCAGGCCAAGTTGCCAGTGCGGCAATTCTATCCTTTCAAGATTAGCGTTCCTCTTATGCTTCAAAGTATGACCGGCCAGGGCCAAGCTCAATCGACGGGCGAATTGGGAACCGTCAGTGTCGAGTTGCGAACGGTCAATAACCGCGGCCTAAAGCTGGCTGCCCGGTTGGGGGACCAATTCAGCCGACTGGAGCCGCGGGTCGACGCGGTCGTTCGCAAGCATTTGACGCGTGGAACCGTCAATCTAAATGTTCGCTGGCAACGCGCCGGTTTGGCGTCGGCCTATAGCATCAACGCTGCAGCGCTCACCGCTTATTATCGCAGCCTGTCGGAACTGCAAGCGAATCTGGAGCACGCCGCTCCGATCGACCTTAGCCAATTGGCCGGATTGCCGGGGGTGATTCAGGAGTGCGATGACCAGGCGGTCGACCAAGATTCGCTGTGGGGACTTCTGGAACCGGTCCTCGTCTCCGCGCTGGAAAACCTGAACCAGATGCGAGCGGCTGAAGGGGCTTCGATGTTGAAGAGCCTGCAAGCGGATCACGCCGAGATCGCCAAACATCTGGAATCGATCTGCCTGTTGGCACCGCGGATCGTCGATAACTATCGCGACCGCTTGGAATCGCGGATCGTCGAATTGCTGAGTTCTCGCGGGCTGGAAATTGCCCAAGTCGATGTGCTGAAGGAACTTCAGGTGTTCGCCGACCGTACCGATATCAGCGAAGAGATCACACGGCTTCAAAGCCATTTGCAGATATTTAACGAGACCGTGGCCAGCGAACAAGCGAGCGGGCGGCGCTTGGATTTTGTGATTCAAGAGATGTTTCGCGAGACGAACACGATCGGCTCGAAGGCCAACGACGCGGAGATTGCGCTGCATGTGGTCGACATGAAGTGTGCGATCGAACGGATGCGGGAACTGATACAGAATATCGAATAGGGGACGAGGTGCTCGACGCCTTGGGAGTGGTTCGCGATAGCGTTTTCCCGGGCCGTTGGGCTGCGTTCGCGTAAGGGGCCTGCGAGGCAAGAAGCATGAAAACAAATACTGAAGGGCGTTTAGTCATCATTTCCGGCCCCAGCGGGGCGGGAAAATCAACGGTCGTCCGCTCGTTGATCCAAGAGTGTCCGCTGCCATTGGTGTTGAGCGTCTCGGCGACCACGCGTCCGCCGCGCCCCGATGAACGCGATGGACGGGAGTATTATTTCCTCTCGTCCCAGCAATTCGAAGAACTCCGCCGAGATGGCCAGTTTTTGGAATGCGAGGAGGTTTTTGGACGCGGGCATTGGTACGGCACACTCCGCCCGCAAGTGACCACTGGCCTGAAACAGGGACAATGGGTTATCCTAGAGATCGATGTCCAGGGGGCGATGCGCGTTCTCGAGGACAAAGATCTGCAACCGATCACGATCTTTTTGCATCCCGGCGGGATCGAGGAATTGGAACAACGGCTACGTGCCCGGGGCACCGAGACCGAAGAAGCGATCACGCGTCGATTGGAAGTTTCCGTAGGCGAGTTGGCATTGATGCACCGCTATCGACACGAAGTGATCAACGACACGGTGGAACGTGCGACATCTGAAATCTGTGAAATACTGAAATCCTACCAGGAGCGAAACGCATGCTCGAAGAGCTGAAAGAAGAAGAGATCGTCAACAAGGTGGGCGGTCGATTTAAGCTGTCTACACTGATTCAGAAGCGATTGGTGCAATTGAACCAAGGTAGTCGCGCGTTGGTCAATGTTGGCACCCACGACCGAATGCAAATCGTTTTGCAGGAAATCGTTCAGGACAAGATCTATCTGAACACGTCCAACGAAGTGCAAACCGTCGACGATATGAATATCGTTCCCGAAGGTCCTGATTTGGACGTTGGCGATCTTTAATCGCTAGCCAGCAGGCTTTCTTTCCGGGGTGTTCTGCCCCGCAACGCGTTCCAACGCGACGGGGTTGCCAAGCAACAACTCGACGAATCGCCAACAAGTGTTGGCGATTCGTTTCGGATGCGGCCGTTGATTTTACGGCCGCGTCGATCGCGCTATGCGATCGCTTCTTCGATTGAATTATCGCACCGGTTCGAAGATCACCGCGCGCGGCCGGTTGGCTGATCGATAGGCTGGACGCCCGGTGGGTTCCCGGCGGAATTGGGCACTGTCTAGCAGGTGGGTGTCGGGCGGTACCAACAGATCTTCGTCGTTCACGTCGAAGGGGGATGGCTTGGCCGCTGGAGCTTTCGGTAGAGGCCGCGCTTCGGTAGCTGGTTTAGGTGCGGCGGGACGTTGCGATTCCGATTGCGGTTCGCTGGCCGGTTTTTGCGGAACCGAGGGGACTACCATCGGGCTTCGCTGGAAATCGGGGACGGTTGTACTGGGACCCTTCAGATCCTGCGGTGTGATGTCCGATGGCGAATCGGGTTCATTGCGTCGCAGGCTGGGGATTTTGGGCTGAGGGAGCGATTCTTCGCTGCCACGTTGGGGAGCCGACAATTGTGGCGGATCGACGGCTGGCAATTCTTCAATTTCCGGTGGCTCTTGGACCTGCGTCCGTTTTTTTGATTCCGGTTGTGGCTTCGTTCGCTGCTCGGTCGCTTTGGGAGTGAATTTCCGTTCCGGCTTGGCCTGCGGTTCGTAGTATTCGCTTGGGATGCCGACTTCCGACGGCGATACGTAGACCGGCTCCGGAGCTGCGAGGGATGGTTCTTGTGTCGGTGCGTGGGAACCTTCGTAAGGTGCTGGGCTGTGCATCATCTCGCCATAACCTTGCACTTCCATGCCATGGTGCCCCGCCGGTGCATACATCATCGGTGCCGAGGATCCGCCACATTTGCAAACGCCGTTGCATTTCGCGCACGCGTGGTAGCCCGGGCCATAGCAGACGCCGTACTTTCGGGCGGCGGCATTCCACACTTTGACGATCGGGTTCTTGCTGGCCAGCTCTTTTGCTTGCAGGTCGACGGCTAGGCCGTGGATCGTCAAACATGCGATCGATGCGTAAGTGAATGCAGCTCTCATAACCCGGTCCTTCAGGCGCAGATGATACGGATGTCACAATCAGTCATCGGCATCGTTACCCATCAAAACGAAAGCTGCTGGTCAAACCGGAGCAGGATTCTTGGCCAGACCGACGAAGCTGGGTAGACCGCAACGATTACGAGATGTTTACGCCGGCTTGATTGCCGAAAGCAATCCACAGTGGACTCCCGTCGCCACGACCGGCTGGGGCCTCAAACCCGCCGCTTCTAACCAGTTCCGATACTCGGCGGCGCTGTAGGCCCGACCTTCGGTGAACGAGAACAGCGACGCCGAATAGAGCGCTACTGGCAGAGGCCCGTCGAGGGTGTCGTTGAGGAAGACGTCGTGAATCATCAACTGGCCGCCGGGGGATAAGGCCTTGGCGCAGCGATCGATCAACGCTTCGCATTCTGGTAGATCCCAGTCGTGGAGAATATTTGACAGCAGGATCGCGTCGGCCGCTTCGGGCAGCGGGGCGGCGAACATGTCGCCGCTGACAAGTTCGCATCGGTCCATCACTCCATAATGCTGCCCCATCTCTTCGGCAACCTTCAGAACTTCGGGCCGATCGAACAAGATCCCCTGCAGGTTTGGATTCTTTTGCAGCAGTGCGTAGGTGTAGATCCCCGTTCCGCCGCCGACGTCCAACAACCGCCGAGCCTTGCTCAGATCGGCGACCTCCGCAAGCAAGGGGGCTACGTTTTTGGCTCGTCCCGAAAGGGCCAGCGTGAAGTGCCGAGCGGTGTCAGCTGCTTCCATGGCCGATGCGATTCCGTCGCGATAGATAAATGCAGCGCCGCCACCATCGCTTGCATCCGAACCGAGCGGTCGATTCGATTTCAGCAACTCAACCATTTGCAGAACCGATGGATTTTGCGCCGCTAGCCCCAGGTAGTCGCCGCAATCAAAAGCGCCTCCTGGGACCAAGTGCTCGCGAGCCAAATCGGTTAGCTGCAGCCGCTCGGCGTCGATTTGCAGCATTCCCATCGACCGCAATGCGGTGACCAAAACGTTGGCCGGTCGGATTTGGATCGATAGCCGCTGGGCCAGTTCTTCCAGTGAACATGGGGCCCGGTCCAGGCTGCCAAACAAATCGAAATGCGCGACTGCAGCGGTCAGTAGTTCCGAACCGTGGTTGCCGCGAAAGTGTTCAAAAATCGGAGTGGGGTCGGTTTGCGGTTTTACCAAAGCGTTACGCGTCACGATGCGGATTCCTGGTGCGAGACGGTTGGGCGACGCGTCGATCCGCCGCCGAGAGGGCGTGTCGGCAGGTGCCGACACCAGCCAATTTGTAGCTGACAAAAATTGCGAGAGCAATTCACCGAACAAGCCATAAGCTGCGTCGGTCCCGCGCACGCGTTATTTGGAGGCCTGCAACGTTTCCGAAGGCAGTTCGCCAAATTGCGTTCGATAGGCCTGGGCAAACTCGCCCAGATGCCAGAACCCCCATCGGCACGCTTCGGCTGATACCGTCGTCGTTTGCGCGGTCGCTTGATTGAGCGCGGCGTGGACTTGATGCAAGCGACAGCGCGTCAGGTATTGCATCGGCGAGAGCCCAAGCACACGTTGAAACGCGTATTGCAACGTCCGCTCGCTGACGCTAGCGTGCTCACACAGATCGATCAACCGGACCGTGATTCCAGGGTTGCCGATGATGTAGTCTTCCAATTGGTTCACCAATCGATGCGCTTTGGCGATCTGTGGCTGCGGTTTTTCATCTTCGGAGATCGCCAGCGATTGCAGCGGCCTGAGCATCAATGTGGTTAATTCGTCGATGATTGCCGCCCGATACTCGGCATGCTGAACGCACTCGTCGTTGTTGCTGGCGGCATCCAACAACGCATCGACACACAACTGAACTCGGGCGGCGATCGCATCGTCGGCGATCAAACCTGTCTTGTTTTCCGCGGGCAGGCAGAGCGTTTGCCCGGTCAGAGTGCGGTAATAGTCTTCGACATATTGCGACGAAATGAAGGTCGCGGTGCAGCGAAAGCCTTGCTGTTTGACACACGCATCAAAATCTAAATCGGGCGGCAGGACAACTAACCGATCGCGTTGGATCCGGACGTGCGCGAAATCACCCTCGTGAGAGTCGTCGAACATCACAGCGGCGTATCGCGACGTGGCCCCACGACCGCGTGCGGCCACCGCTTGATTGACCGACATCCGAAGCACTTGCAGGCACCCCAAGTCGACGATCTGTTGCGTGCTGGAAAAACGTCCCGGTGTCAGCTGGACAATATCGATCGCCGAACCAAATGCCGAACTGTCCCAGTCCGCGATATCCGAGATGATCTGTTGGCGAAAGACGGAGGATCCGTTCATGGTTGTTAGCGTCCTCTCTTAGCTTTTGAGGTCGATGAGGGGCGCAGATGAGTCGCATTACACCGTCATTCTACACCTTCTTGTCATGGCACACTTGCGAATCGACCACGGTTCGACGCTAGCCCAGGGCAATGATCTATCCATGCTTGCCTGTTATTTAACGAAAGTAATCCCCATTTGGACCCGCAATCGCCAGGAAAAGTCATCCGTCGATTGTTGACCTAGGGCAAAGCGGATTCCGCGACGCGAGTGTACCTGCCGGACGTCGCTCAACGCAGCGTTCACCTTGCATACGCTCTCAGCCATTCCGCCGCTGCGGACGCTCTAACAGGAAGCCCACTCAATCGGCGGATTCGATCGCCAGCCAGTTGATCGCCGTGTTCGTTGACACCGACGGCTTGCCTAGTTCGACCGAGAGCCGCCCGTCGCGGACCTCGACGACCTTGGTCCGCTCGGCAAACATCCCCGCCACCGTCGACAGGTCCTTGGCGAAACGAACGCCTTCGACGACGACGTTCTGACCGGGCTGGTCGTGTCCCGAGTCGCCAACGCAGACCGTCACCGAATACTTTCCGTCGGGAAGCGTGCACTCCCAAACGTCGCGGCCGCGAGTGAACAGGAACGTGTCGCGTGGGCCTTCCATCGCGTGGCGTCGGCGATGGTTGGAACGCAGATCGCGGCCCCAGCCGTAGCCGCGAGCGTCATCAAACAGGTCGCCGTGATCATCCGACCAACCCTTCGCCTGCGAACCGCCGGGACCGCGGAAGTCGATCAAGCGGCGATCGCCAGCGTTTCCGCTGGTCAGTTCCACCGCTGGGACTCCGTCGCTGTCGGGCCCAAGCTTCGGTCGCTCGATCTCGAACACAATCGGCTCGTTAGGCGTGAACAACAGCGAATCATCGCGGTCGACGATGCCATCCCCATCGGCGTCGCGAGCGTCGACGCGGTGGAAAGCGAATCGCGCCCAATCCTGCTGCTGAATCTGATCCCAAAACTGTCGACAGATCTCACCGCGAGTGACCTCGGTTTCGACAGACGGTTCGTATTCGTAACCGCGGTCGCTAAGCGATGCCAGCCACGCCTCGGTGGCGGGAGAGTCGGGGGCGAAGTCGACTTCGCGAGGATCGATCGGCAACAGTCCGAGCGCCGCTAGGCGATTGATCGCGACAAACGCGGCGTGGCTCGGATCGAGGTCGCGGAAGGGCCAGATCAACAGCGGTACTCCTGCAGCGCCGGCATCACACAATTCGTGGCGAACCGATTCGAGTAACGCTCGGTCGTAGGGGATCGCTCGCGGATCGATCCCCTCCCGCAGCGCGACCACCGCCACAGCGCCGCTCGCTTGACCGATGTGGATCCGTTGATCGTGCAACCGGATCGCCGCGCTGACGATGCTGCTGAAACCAACATTCCCTTGCGATCCGATCAGGCCGTCCAGCTCGGCCGGAATCAGGCTCCGCAACGGAAAGACCGATCGATCGCTCATGAAGTTCGTGTGGCGATTCGGCTTATGGAAATCGATCCACGGTCCTTCATTCCCTTCGGACTTCAAGTATGTTCGCCCGGTGCGGTGGAAGTCGTAGTGAAACTGCCAGGCGAACAGGCCATCGGGATACATCACATGGGCGAATCGCTCCTTGGCCCGGTTCTTCGTGACGCCATCGCGATTGCGGCCATCCTGTTCGCGCATCATGTACATCGCCTGCAATCGCAGCCCCTCGCGGATGTACGGTTTCGGTGGCAGCCGATCGGGCGTGCCGAATTCGTCGCTCAAGTGGAACCGGCGGAAGCTGTTCGTTTTGTCGGTGGCTCGCTGATCGACGAAGTTCTGCAAGTGATACAGCACGCCCAACGCATGTTGTTTCGCATCGTCAAAGATGATCTGGCGCTGACCACGATTCATCGTCACGATGTTCTGCGTCGATGCTCCTTCGGCGGTCGATTCCAACGCCTTCACGACCGGTGCCGGCAAGCGTTCCAACGGATAGTCCTGGCCGTTCATGTAGTTCAACAGAATCGATGTCTTCCCATCGCGGCTTGTCGTTCCGTCGACGATTCGCCGGACCGTGTAGACGCTCAATTGACGCGGCGATTGTTTTCCCGCATCGGGCCAGTGCGGGATCGCTCCCAGCCCCGGATTCGCTTGGTCCCACTGCAGATCGTCAAACTCTTGTCGACTGAAATGTGTAGCCCGCGGGTAATTGCGATCGTCGAATCGCGGCGGTCGACCGATCGGCGTCTCCCCCTCCGATTCGGCGACGATCATCGCCCAGGTGATCGGATTCATCTCGTTTGCAGGATGGCTGCTCAGATCATCGGGAGCACTCGGTTCACCGAAACGGGACTTGGGATCGGGACCGCACAGAAAGCCAGCTCCCGCGACCTGGATCACCTCGCCCCAGTCGGAGGCATCGATCGTCAGCGGCGCTTCGACGGACAATCGCCCTTCGCCACCATCGGTCGCTGCAAACGTAACGCCATGCAGCCGGGAACCTCGCACGTCGGCAGCCACTGGATACAGGTTCCAGTGGACGCGGATCTGGCCGCTGTCGATGTAGGGAGCGATCATCTCGCGGAAGATCGCTTCGGCTTCGGCCGGCCGATAGGTCGACGGCCCGTGAAAGGGACGCCCCGGCATCGGCGAGCCATACTTTTGCGAGTTAAACGCTTCGATTCGGTCCATCAGCTCCTTAAAGAGCCCCGAACGATGGAACGATCGCTTCATCGGATGCCAGTCGACGCCCCAACCGACGCGGCCGACACCTTTATCTTCATCGACGCAGGCTAACGCCTGTTCGGTGAACTGGCCGCCGAACCAGCGACCATCGTGCACGATCGCGATCGATTCGACACCGCCGCGAGCGGCTTGAATCGCCGCGGCCCAGCCCGCTTCGGTCGCTCCCACGATCAACAGATCCGTGTTGACCGTGGCTGTCGACGCGGGGGCGGCGCCAGCGTTGGCAGGGCCCAGCAGGGCAAACAAAAGAAAAAACGCAGCGGTGCGAAAACGCAAGCTGCGTGAAAGCGAGAGGTTCAATGCAACGGCTCCGATGAAGGTTCGGTTGTCGAACCTTCACCTTTGGCGGTTGCATAATGGGCCACTATTCCACCCGAAGGGACGACAATCGCCCCATTCTACACTTCCAGGAACAGTCGTGCTGGATCTTCCAAAACGTCTTTGATAACACGCAGGAAGCTGACAGCTTCGCGGCCGTCGACAACGCGATGGTCGTAGGTCAACGCGACGTACATCATCGGACGGATCACGACTTGGCCGTTGACAGCAACGGGACGATCTTGGATCGAATGCAATCCCAAAATGCCGCTCTGCGGAGGATTAACGATCGGCGTCGACAGCAGCGATCCGTAGATCCCGCCGTTGCTGATCGTAAACGTTCCACCATCGAGATCTTGCGGGTTCAACCGATTGGATTGAGCGTCGTCAGCGAAATCGGAAATCGCGCGTTCGACGTCGGCAAACGACATGAACTCCACGTTTCGCAGGATCGGCACAACAAGTCCTTTACCGCCACCGATCGCGATTCCGATGTCATAATAATGGCGATAGACGATGTTGTTGCCACGAATCTCCGAATTGACAGCGGGGAAGCGGCGGAGCGCTTCGACAGCCGCTTTGGCGAAGAACGACATAAAGCCCAGCTTGACGCCGTGCTTCTTCTGGAACGCGTCCTTGTATTTGGATCGCAATTCCTTGACAGGTTCCATGTCGATTTCGTTGAACGTGGTCAACAGTGCCGCGTTGTGTTGGGCTTCGACCAAGCGTGCGGCGATCGTGCGACGCAACATGCTCAGCGGCTTCACTTCTTCGGCGCGATGTTCGCCCGACGTCATCAACGACGTCCGCGGACGATCTTCGGTCTTCTTAACCGCTGCGGGAGCCGGTTGCTTCGGCGCGGCGGCTGGAACTTTGGAGATCGTCGCGCCGGAGATGTGGTCGACGACGTCTTCCTTCAACAGGCGTCCGCCAGGTCCGGTCGCTTTGATATCGGCCGGGTTGAGGTTGTGTTCGGCGATCAATCGGGCTGCCGCTGGCATCACGCGTGCGTCGTCGCCGGCTTCTTCAGCCGGTGCCGCAGCGGCGGTCGATGCCGATCCGTTGGCCGATGGCGCTTCACCGGCTTCGATCTGAGCGATCACGTCGCCGACTTTGGCAAACTCATCCTGCTGCTTGGTGATGTTCCGCAGATAGCCGGCCGAGGGCGACGGGATTTGAACCGAAGCTTTTTCGGTTTCGATTTCGACCA
Source organism: Rosistilla ulvae (assembly GCF_007741475.1). Taxonomy (NCBI): domain Bacteria; kingdom Pseudomonadati; phylum Planctomycetota; class Planctomycetia; order Pirellulales; family Pirellulaceae; genus Rosistilla; species Rosistilla ulvae. The sequence continues at coordinate 3,201,442 of NZ_CP036261.1, forward strand.
GATCTTCGTCCGCTTCGACCCATTCGTCTTGTTGCTTCAGCCAACGGCCGATTTGAACTTCGCTGATCGATTCGCCGACGGTGGGTACTTTGACTTCAACCATGAGATGTTTAACTGTAGATAGCGGCAGGAAAATGTGCGAGTAATGGGAACTCCGCACCGCGCCAATCCGACACGGCTTGGGAAGTCTCCAGGATACCGATCATCGAGCTTTTTGTCAGCCTGCCATTAGCCGTTGCCGTCGCGATCGTCAAGATCGTTGCAATCCGCTTCGCTGGCGTTGGGATCGATCGAAGCGGCCGTCGCGACTGACTTCCATTAACCGAAATCGCCGAAAACAAGGAAATCATTGGTGATCGCATGTCCCGGGGCTCGGAGACCGCAAAAATGAAGTTTGTCCTTAAACTCATCGTCGTATCTGTGATTGCGATAGTCGCGTTGGTCAAATTCTACGAGATCGAAGGGATCGACGGGCTGCACTTCAAGCGACGCGAATCGAGCGCCGGCGTGGTCGCGGATCTCCGCGCGATGTTCACGTCGGCGACCGCCGAACCGGGCAGCGGTTTCTCCGCGCCAGGAGCTCCGGCGCTGCCGACTCTTCCCGGCGTTGGGGTACAGACGGTTTCCAGCCGACAAGGGCCCGCAGGCACCATCCGCCTGGGGACCTTCAACCTGCGGGAATTCAGTCGCGATAAGCTCAACGATCCCAAGACGATGGACTTTATCGTGCGGTTGCTGCAGCAAATCGATCTGATCGCGGTTCAGGAAGTCGATGCCGATCGCCGCGAACTGTTCCCCCGAATCGTCGAACATCTGAATCGCGACGGCCGGACTTACGATTTCATCGCAGGCCCGCAAGTTGGACCAGACGGATATCAACAACTGCTCGGGTTTGTCTTCGATCGCCAACGAGTCGAAGCCGACCTCAAGCAAACCTATACAATTACCGACCCAGCGAATCAGATCGCCTACGAACCGCTGGTCGGATGGTTCCGCACCGTCGGCGTCGATCCACAAGATGCTTGGACCTTCTCGATGGCCAACGTCTACGTCGATCCCGACAATCCGCAGAAGGAACTTGAACTGCTGACGTCGCTGTTCCATTCGATCCAGAACGACGGTCGCGGCGAGGACGATGTGATTCTGGCCGGCTGCTTTTTTGCCGGCGATCACGAACTGGCCGGATTTGCATCTGCCGATATTCGCTTCGCCCTGGAAGGCACGCCCTCGGACATCCACGCCCAACGCCAAACGGCAAACCTGTTGTTCAACCGCAATCATACGACGGAATTCCTCGGCGATTCGGGGGCTATCGATTTCCTGCGGCAATACAACCTGACGATCGCTGAAGCCGAAGCGATCAGCGATCATCTGCCGGTCTGGGCCGAATTCCAGATCCGCGAAGCGGTGCAGTTCTAATCACACGCGTCTGTCTGCAAAAATATGCATCTCGGCTGCGGCTGGCGTATGATGACGCTGCGCAAACACAAACTACATCCAACAGTGCCAGGCTCTCATGTCGCAATCTGAATCGTCTGAAGAAAAACGACCGTGCTGGCCACGCGCCGGGCGAACGCGACCCGATGTCGTTGTCGTCGGTGCGTTGGATCGACCAAGCGTCGCGTCGGAACTGAATCGCCTGCGTTCGTTGATCGCCGATCGAGCGGAGATAGCGGCGGTCGACCTCGATTTCAGCTACGACTTTGAAAACACCGACCATGATCTCGTGATCGTGTTAGGCGGTGACGGATCGATCCTGCAAACAGCGCGGCAGATGGGCGAGAACCAGCTGCCGATCTTGGGCGTCAATTGTGGACACCTCGGTTTCCTTGCCGCGCTCACTCCCGACGCCTTCCTCGATATCTGGGGGACCGTTGCCAATGGCGATTGCGAACTCGTCGACCATTTGATGTTGAGAGCTTCGATCATCCGCGACGGCGAAGAGATCGCCATCCAGTTGGGATTAAACGAAGCGGCGATTCTCGGCGGGCCGCCTTATCGAATCCTCAGCATCGACCTTTCGGTCGACCAAGTTCATGCAACCAGCTACAGCTGTGACGGGTTGATCATCAGCACGCCGATCGGTTCGACAGCCCACAACCTTTCGGCGGGCGGGCCGATCTTGCGGAAGAATCTGCAAGCGTTTGTCATCTCGCCGATCAGCCCCCATACGCTGACGCACCGCTCGGTTGTCGATACCGCCGACCGAACGTTTGATCTTTCGGTCGCCAACCCCAACGATTCGACGAGCCTTGTGGTCGATGGCCGCGTCGTCGATGTGATCCAACCGGGCGACCGCGTTCGCGTGCAGCGATCGCCCTACAGTTTCCAAATGGTTGCCGTGCCCGGGCAAAACGATTATCGAACACTCCGCGAAAAGCTGGGTTGGAGCGGCAATACGATCAGCAAAAACTGATCCTTCGCAAGCTGTCGCTCAAGCGATGATCTTCTTCATCACGTTGCCATGGACGTCGGTTAGGCGGAAGTCGCGACCGGCGTAACGGTAGGTAAGCCGCGTGTGATCGAGCCCCATCAGGTGCAGGATCGTGGCGTGCCAATCGTGGATGTGGCACGGATCGGTGACCGCCGCGTAGCCGTGTTCGTCGGTTTCGCCATAGCTGAAGCCAGGCTTCACGCCGCCTCCCGCCATCCAGGTCGTGTAACCTTTGTTGTTATGATCGCGGCCGTCGCCGTTTTGAGCCGCCGGCGTCCGCCCGAACTCGCCTCCCCAGATCACTAACGTGTCCTTTAGGAGATCGCGCTGCTTGAGGTCGGCCAGCAGACCGGCGATCGGTTGATCGATCTCACCGCACCGCTGCGGCAGATCGGTCGAAAGGTTTTGGTGATGGTCCCAGCCCCCTTTGGTCACCTCGATAAATCGTACGCCTGATTCGGCCAGTCGCCGCGCCATCAGGCACTGCTTGCCAAACGCCGCCGTGTCGCCGCGATCGGCTCCGTACATCGCCAGCGTCTCCGCCGTCTCGCCGCTGATATCCATCGCGTCGGGCATCGCGTCTTGCATTCGAAACGCTAGCTCAAACGATTCGATAGCCCCTTCGATTCCCGGCGCGTGTCCGGCGCGATCCAACTTGTCGCGATTGAGCGCTTGGATCAAATCGAGCTGCGTCCGCTGTTGGTTCGTCGAAAGTCGGGTGTTGCGAATATCGGGAATCGTATCGCCAACGGAGCCGCGTTGGCCTCCGGCGCCACCGATTCGCGAAGCTCGGCCGATGCCGGTCCCTCCGTAGATCGCCGGCAGGAATGCGCTGCCGATCAATTGAGCCGACCCGGCGGGCGGACTTATCGAAACGAAACCGGGCAGGCTGTCGTTTTCCGTTCCCAATCCGTACAGCGTCCACGCCCCCAACGACGGCCGAACGAACTGAGCCGTCCCGGTGTGCATTTGAATTTGGGCTCCCGGATGAACCGGTTGGTCGCAGTTCATCGATCGGATCAGGCACAGGTCGTCGGCATGCCGCGCGACCTCGGGGAACAGATCGGAGATCCACAATCCGCTCTCCCCGCGTTGCCGGAACTCCCACTGACTCTTTAGCAACTGCCCGCCATAGCGTCCTTGCTTGCCGTGATCCTTGGCCAATTGAGGCTTGTAGTCGAACGTGTCGACATGCGACGGCGCACCGGTCATGCACAGAAAGATCACCCGTTTTGCAGTCGCTGGAAAATGAGGCGGCTTGGGCAGCAAGGGATTCGTCGACGCGGGAACTCCCGCATCGGCCGCCGCGGCGGCGCTGCTGAGCCCCGCGAAGGCGAGGTAGCCGAAGCCCGAAGAAACACTCTGCAACAGTTCGCGTCGCGACAAGGAATAGGTCATCGGTGAAGTCTCTTCAGTTCGAGGAAACGGATTTACGGCGGAGAAGCTTGAATCAGGAACTTTGCAATCGATCAATCGAGGTAACGGAAATCGGCTGACGCCAACAACGATTGGCACAGCGCGGTCATCGCTAATGCCCTTCCTCGATTCGACTGCACATCTTCAAAATCACTCAGGTAGCGCCGGATCGCAGAGACTTCGGTCGCATTGGGCGAGCGGCCGAAGCTGAGTTCAAAGGCCAAGCGCAACCGAGCCGCTGGCGTTTTGGCTTCCTCGGAGACGCGCTGCGCCAACGCGTCGGCTTGAGCGATCACAAAGGGATTGTTCATCAGGAACAACGCCTGGTTGGGCGTGCTGGACGATTCGCGTTGCCCCACGACCATCGACGGCTCGGCAAAGTCGAAGACGGCCAACGCGCGGGGCACCTCATCGCGAACAACTGGCAGATAGACGCTGCGATATTCCGCGGTCGACATGTCCAACCGATCGGTCCCCGGCGTGGGTAGCAACGTTTGGGAGATGCCGCCACGCTGGCGGTTGCGTCCGAAACGACCGCGGCGTTGGTTGGAGCCGCGATCCTGCATCGCACCGGCGGCCATCCCCATCGATCCTCCCATCGCCGCCCCCATGCCGCCACGCGACGCATTGCCGGACAAGTCAAACAGGTTGACGAGATTACCATCGCGAACGCGCATGTATCCCGATTCGGCGACCAGCGATGCGCCGGGACGATCGAGGTCGATCTTGCCGCTGACAAACAGCATCGCGTCGCGGATCGCTTCGGCATCCAAACGCCGCATGTTCGCACGCCACAACAGCTTATTTTCGGGGTCCTTCTCAAAGCTGGAGCGATCGAATTCCGAATCGATCCGGTAGACGCGGGAGGTGACGATCTGGCGAATCACCGATTTGACAGACCAGCCCGATTCGACAAACTCCACCGCCAGATGATCCAACAGTTCGGGATGCGTTGGCGCCGAACCGGTCGAGCCAAAGTTTTCGGGCGACGCGACGATTCCCTGCCCCAGCAGATGTTGCCAGATCCGATTCACCATCACCCGTGCGGTCAGCGGATTGTCGCGATCGGTGATCCAACGCGCGAACTCCAACCGTCCAGTCGATCCGTCGGCGATCGATGCCGGTTCGTCGCTGAGCACTCGCGGAAAGCCTGGTGGCACAACCTGCGCGGGCTGATCGATTTCACCTCGGACCAACAGCCGAACCTCTTTCGGTTGCTCCTTGGCTTGGACGCCCATGCAGAAGCTTATCGGATTACCCTGCGGATCGTGGCCTCCCAATTTGGCCGACAGGTATTCAATCTCTCCCGTCATTCGCACGATTCGGGAGATCGGCACCGGCGTTGCGCCGGGGCGGCGTTGATTGATCCGAGCTTCTCGCAATTCGCTGCTCGCCGTCGCGAGTCGCTCTCGCATGCTTTCGAGTTCTGCCGGTGAGACCGCTTTTTCAAACGGGTTGGGATCGTCGATCGGCATCCGCAACAGGTTGCTCGTCTGTTGCGTTTGTAATCCGCGAGCGATGCCGATCGACGAAGCGGGGACGCCAAAATAGGTCGACATGTTTCCGAAGATGCCCACCATGGCGTAGTAGTCGGTCTGCGGGATTGGATCGAATTTGTGGTCGTGGCAACGGGCACATGCGATCGATGTGCCGATCAAGACGCGCGTCGTGACGTCGATCTGTTCGTCGACGAGATCGGCAGCAAACTGAGTGCCGTTGCGTTGATTGACATCCTTGGGGCCCAAGGCCAAAAAACCGGTGGCGATCAGGTTCTCCGCCCATTGCTCGTCGCTGGAGACGGGCAACAGGTCGCCGGCAAGCTGTTCTTGGACAAAGCGGTCATATGGCTTGTCGCTGTTGAACGAATCGATGACATAGTCACGATACCGCCAGGCTTGCGGATAGGTCAGGTTCACACCGCGGCCACTCGATTCGGCGTACCTTGCAACGTCCAACCAATGCCGTCCCCATCGCTCACCAAACTGCGGCGACTGCAACAATTGATCGGCTGCGGCCGCGATCGCCGCTGTCGGATCGCGATCCCAAGATTTTTGGAAATCGGCAATTTGCCGGACTGTCGGAGGAAGTCCGATCAAGTCGAAATAAAGTCGCCGAGCGACGGTGTACGCTGATGCGTCGGATGAGGGCGCGAGCTGGTTTTCCGCCAATTCGGCCTCGATCCAGCGGTCGATGTCGGTCAACGACCAGTCGCCATCGGCTTTCGGGGGCTGTCGACGGGTCGGCTTTTGATAGGCCCAGAACTCCGCCTTCGCCTGCTGGATCTGTTGTTCGTCGATCGACGAACGGATCTCCGTCACGGCGCCCGATCGCGGGTCGGGAGCTCCCATTTCGATCCATTTCCGGAAATCGTCGATGACCGCCTGGGGCAGCATCTCGCTGCGCGGCGGCATGACAAAGTCTTGGTGCGTCATCGCGTTGAACAACAGGCTGCCATCGAGATCCCCCGGCACGATCGCCGGTCCACTGCTGCCGCCGATATGCGTCAGTTCACGGGTGTCCAGTCGCAAGCCGCCGCGAGCGTTCCCCGATTCGTTGGAGTGACAGCCGTAGCACCGTTTGACCAGCACCGGGCGGATCTTCGTCTCAAAGAAATCGGCCTGTTCAGGCGTCACCTCGGCGGCGTCAGCCGAGCCCCAGAATGCGATCGCCATAACGATCAGGCCGATTTGTGTTGTTCGGATAAGCACGTCCATCTCTCCAGGCTCAGAACCCACGTCGTTGTCCGCCAGATTGAACCCGAACGCGGTGGGGGAGTTTCGTTGCTTTTGGCCGCTTTTTTAAGGAGCACCGCCGGTTTGGAAGGGAGCGTAGGCGAGGAACCCGATGTTGGATGCCTCCGCCCGCCACCGGATCGATTATGATATCGACTTCCCTTCCCACCTCGTTTGCAATCTACAAGAGGCATTACCCAATGCAACGACGACCGATTCGATGGATGCTGCTTAGCTTGTTCTTCACACCTTGGCTGGCCGCTGCCGGGGCCGCCGATTCAACCGCGACCAAGCCGAACATCATCCTCGTGATGGCCGACGATCAGGGTTGGGGCGACATGGCTTACAACGGGCATCCGGTCGTGAAGACGCCGAACTTCGACGAAGCGGCGGCGACGGGATTGCGGTTCGATCGCTTCTACGCCGCCGCGCCGGTCTGTTCGCCCACGCGAGCCAGCGTGTTGACCGGCCGCCATCCGAACCGCAGCGGAGTCTTTCAGTGGGGCTTCCCGCTGCGACCGCAGGAGACGACGATCGCCGAAGCTTTAAAAACAGCCGGCTACACGACGGGGCACTTTGGCAAGTGGCATCTCGGATCGGTCCGCAGCGGCAGTCCCGCGAATCCGGGAGCCCATGGATTTGATGAGTGGTTCAGCGCGCCGAACTTTTACGACAACGACGCGATCATGTCACATCGCGGCAAGGCGGTGAAAACCGTCGGCGAAAGCTCTGCGATCGCTGTCGATGCGGCGATGCAATGGATCGATGACGTCCGGAAGAAGCCCGAGCCGTTTTTGGCTGTCGTCTGGTTCGGATCACCTCACGTTCCTCATCAAGCCGCCCCCGAGGACAGTGCTCTCTACAAAGACCAGAACAAACGGATGCGAGAGTTCCTCGGCGAGGTCACCGGAATGGACCGCGCGTTTGGCAAATTGCGCGATGGGCTCGGCGAACGCGGGCTGCGAGAGAACACGATCCTGTGGTACTGCAGCGACAACGGGGCGCTTCCCAGAGTCGGATCGTCCGGCGGACATCGTGGATTGAAAGCGGAGGTCTACGAGGGAGGCTTGTTGGTTCCCGCGATTCTCGAATGGCCGACGAAGATCGATCACCCACGAACGACATCGGTTCGTTGCAACACCACCGATATCTATCCGACGCTGTTGGACGTGGCGGGTGTGGAGATGGAGAACCAACCGATCGTCGACGGCATCAGCCTGCTGCCGTTGATCGAAGAGAAAGCGACCGAGCGGTCCAAGCCGATGGGATTCTGGAACTACGCGATCCGAGGGATCATCACGCCGTCGGCCGTCTGGATGGGAGAACTGTATGAGGCGCAACAGGCCGGCGACGACCTGCCGCCCGATCCCGTGAGTGCCAACGCCGCGACGATCCCCACCGAACCTGTCGTTCACGCCCTTGGGCACTCCGCCTGGATCGATGGCGACTGGAAACTGCACCGCATCGAAGAGAAAGGCAAGGCGACGTTTGAACTGTACGACCTAGCAACCGACCCGAAAGAGGAAAAGGATCTGTTTGCCAAACAGTCCAAAAGTCCAAGGGTTGCGGAGATGCAGCAGGCACTCGAAGCCTGGCTCAATTCGGTCGACGCCAGCTATCTTGGCAAAGACTATTAACAGGCAGACGCCACGTGTGACAGACCGAGCCAGTGGGCCAACCTTCGAAGCGAGAAGGTTGGCCCGCGAATAGCGCGAATGCACGCGAATTCAAAACAGCTTGATCTTCAAAGCCCGCCGGTTCCCTTTCGCGTGATTCGCGGGCAATAAACTTACCGCTCCTCAACGGGCACCAAGCTCCGCGGCCTGCCAAACCTCTTGTGTATCTGGCGGTAAATCTGCCCGCCAATAGCGCGAATGCACGCTAATTTAAAACATCGAGATACCAAAAGCACCGGCTCCCTTTCGCGCTATTCGCGTGATTCGCGGGCAGCTTCTTTCATCTTCAACGTAGAACGTGGGACCTCCAACCACTAGCTCCAAAAGAACCGGGGGTTTTGATTTCTGTTCTTCGCGTGATTAGCGGGCTGAACGATTTCTACCGCTTTTGATTGGGGATGCTGCGATGCCGGACGATTTGATTTACCGCGAGGAGTGTTACAAGATCATCGGCGTCTGCTTCGAGGTCTACAACGACAAAGGCAGCGGCTTCCTCGAACCGGTCTACCAGGAGTGCTTGGAGATCGAACACGAGTATCAACAGATCCCGTCGGTCTCTCGCCAAGCAATCGGTCTGTCCTACCGCGGGGTCGAACTGAAGCAGAAGTTCGTCCCCGACTTCATCTGCTTCGGCAAGATCATCCTGGAGATCAAAGCTGTCAGCCAGTTGCTCGACGAACATCGCGCTCAAGTTATCAACTACTTGAACGCCACCGGCTTTCAATTGGCGCTGTTGGTGAACTTCGCCAGCTATCCCAAGATCGAGTGGGAACGGCTCGTTCACACCACCAAATAACGACACCTCATTAAAGGCATCGGCCCCCCGATTCGTCGGTCGCCTCGCTTGCGGGCGACCGATATAAAAGACGGATCGAGCGAACCTTTAGTGCGATTCGAAGGCGAGTGGTTTTTGCCAGGTCTGCTTCAACGCAGGCCATTGCGATTCCAAAACGGCTTGATCACCATCGCGGATCGTCAACGTTTCGCCTTCGACGATCGAGCCCAGTCGAGTCAGGGGGAGCGAGGCAAAACAAGCTTCAAAGCTCTCTGTCGCGTCGCTGGCAACTTCGACAAGGAACCGCGAATTCGATTCGCTGAACAGGACCACTTCAGCGGATAGGCCATTTTGCGTCAGGTCACTGATCTGCAGATCAGCTCCCAATTCGCCCGCGAAACACATCTCGGCGATCGCCGCACCCAAACCACCTTCGCTGAGGTCGTGGCAGGCGCGAACGCTGCCGCCCTTGATCGCTTGATGCATCGCCGCGAAGATCGATTTGGCTGACTGCACTTCGACAGTCGGCACCTGGCCACCGGACAGTTTATTGACAAGCGAAAAGTGTGATCCGCCCAATTCGTCTTTGGTTTCGCCGACCAGATAGATCGCGTTGCCGGCCTGCTTCAGATCCATCGTGACGCACTTCGACACGTCCTCGACCTGCCCCATCGCACTGATCAACAGGCTCGGTGGGATCGCGATTGTCTGACGATTTCCGGCGTCGTCGTTGTAGCTGAATTCGTTGTTCAAGCTATCCTTGCCGCTGATGAACGGAGTTCCCAACGCGATCGCCATGTCTTGGCAAGCGATCGCCGCGCGAACCAAAGATCCGAGAGTTTCGGGACGGTCGGTATAGCCCCAGCAGAAGTTATCCAAGATCGCAATCTTCGCCGGATCCGCTCCCACCGCCACCGCGTTTCGCATCGCTTCATCGATCGCGCTTGCGGCCATGTGATAGGTATCGAAATCGCCGAAGTGCGGGTTCATGCCGTTGCTGATCACGATCCCGCGGCGACTCTCGACGCGAGGCCGCACGACGGCGGCGTCTCCCGGACCATCAGCTTGCACGCCAACCAACGGCTTGATCACGCTGCCACCTTGGACTTCGTGATCGTACTGGCGGATGATCCATTCCTTGCTGGCGACGTTCAGCGCGGCCAAAATCTTTCGCAGCGTCTCGTCGTGATCGGCGGGGACCGTTCCTTCCAACGGACGGACAGTCGGCGCCTCATAGATCGCATCGCGAACGATCGGCGGCCGGCCGTCGTGCAAGAAGTGCATCGTGACTTCGCCGACCAAATCGTCGCCGTACATCAGACGCAAGTTGCCGGTCGCTTCGAACTTTCCGATCCGCGTAACTTCAACGCCTTCGCTTTCGCACAGCTTCCGCAACGGTTCCCACTGGTCAGCCGAAACCGACAGCACCATCCGCTCTTGCGCTTCGCTGATCCAGATCTCGGTGTAGGAGAGTCCGTCGTATTTGAGCGGACACTTGTCCAACCAAACCTCCGCACCAATCTTCTCACCCATCTCGCCGACGGCACTACTGAAACCGCCCGCGCCGCAATCGGTCACCGCGTTATAAAGTCCTTCGTCGCGAGCCTGCAGCAGCACGTCGGCGACCATCTTTTCGGTGATCGCATTGCCGATCTGAACCGCGCCGCCGGAAAGCGATTCGCTCTCGCTTGTCAATTCCGCACTGCTGAACGTCGCGCCGTGGATCCCGTCGCGCCCCGTTCGGCCTCCCATCGCCACGATGTAATCGCCCGGCAACGCTTCCTTAAAACACTTGTCGACCGGCAGCATACCGACGTTGCCGGCATAGACCAGCGGATTGCCGAGGTACCGCGGATCGAAATAGACGGCACCGTTAACGGTTGGGATTCCCATCCGGTTGCCATAATCGCGGACGCCCGAGACGACACCTTTCATCACGCGGCGAGGATGCAGCACGCCGGCGGGGAGATCTTCGGGAGCGGTCTCTGGCGGAGCGAAGCAGAAGACGTCGGTGTTGCAAATCGGCTTGGCTCCCATCCCGGTCCCCAGCGGATCGCGGATCACGCCGCCGATGCCCGTGTTTGCTCCACCGTAAGGTTCCAGCGCCGAGGGATGGTTGTGCGTTTCGACTTTAAAGCAGATGTTGTATTCGTCGTCGAAGGTGACGACGCCGGCGTTGTCTTCGAACACGCTGACGCACCAATCGTCGTCGCCCAGCGATTTGCGAATCGTCTGCGTCGCGGCGAAGATCGTCTCTTTGAGCATGTTCTCAAAACGACGCTCGCCATTTTCGTCGCGGTAAGCGATCCGGCCCGCCAGCGTTTTGTGGCTGCAGTGCTCGCTCCAGGTCTGCGCGACCGATTCCAGTTCGATATCGGTCGGCTCGCGGCCCAAGTCGCGGAAGTGCTTTTGGATCGTCTGCATCTCGACAAGCGTCAGATACAGTTGGCCTTCTTTACTCAGGCGTTCCAACGCGGCATCGTCCAAGTCGCGGATGGCGACATGTTGCAATTCAAACTCGTAAGCCGAACCGATTTGCAGCCGGTCCAATTGCAACGGACCGACGATGACTTGTTCGATCGAATCGTTCGAGAGCGCTCGCTTGCAGATCTGATCGAGCTGTTGCGGCGGCAGTTCGGGCAACCAGTACTTCCGCACCGTCCGCACGCCTTCGACTTGCCAACCGCCGTCGCGGATCGCTGCGATGGTACTTTGTGCGACTGGATCCATCACGCCCGGCTTGGCCATGACATGAACCAAGGTCTTGTTGGCGTTGGGGGAAGCGAGCAGTTCGTCGCTGCCAACGGTGGCGATCACCGAACGCTGCGTGACTGGATCGACGAGATAATTGGCAGCGATCGCGGAGACCGCATCGGCGTCAAAATCACCTTCGACCAGGAAGCTCTTGGACATCGCAACGTCCAAGTGATCGGCCAAGCGAAGTTCGAAGATCTCTTCGGCGATTCGCGCCCCATCGCGGTCGACCGTGCCTTCGCTGGGATAAATATCGATTTGCCAGAGGGTCATGAGCTGCCTTCAATCGTCGAAAACCGGTGCCGCAAAAAGTGAACGAATCGTTCACAAATTTCGCAAACCTAGCCCTCGACGTGAAGGGGGCGTTGACAGCATTAGCCGCCGAATCCCAGGGCCCCAGCGTACAGGCTGCGCTTGCTCGACCGTGGAACCGCGATCGGGTGCGGATTCAGGTCAAAAGGAATCCCGGCAATGTGGTTGGCGGCCAGTTGTGTGCCGTGGGAGGCTTGCTGGATCGATTTGCCCGCCGAATACTTCTGCATCGTTTGCAAAATCTCAGGAGCGTAGCGAAATTCGCCGCCGGGAACCTCTTCGCCCAGGCGATCGAATTCACCTACGGTCACGATGCTGCGGTAGCGATCGTGGAATTCATACGCCTCGACTCCCTTGGCTCGCAGGGCGACAACCATCTTGTGCGCCTGTTCAGCACCCTTGTTCAAGCGATTTGGATTGGGGACCAGCTTCGATGCTCCCGCACCGTTGCCAAAGTCGGTCGTGGCGTTGCCGCCGAAGGAACGGACGACGACGGTGAACTTGCCAGGATTGTCCAACAAACTGTGCTCGACATCTTCGTTCATGCTGCGGACAAACGCATCGACGACCGGGGCGTTGAAGAATTCATCGGGCAGCAGCGGGTTTTTGGAGACGAAAGCCATGGCCATCGGACCCTTCTGTCGCTTCTCGTCACCTTTATTGAACAGCTTCGATTGCAACTGGCGGAAGGCGGCGAAGCGTTGGCTCGTCTTGCCGGTCTCGGAAAAGTCGAGCGATTTGGGTTGGGCGTGCTTGATCAAGTCTAAGGTCTTTTCAAGCGAAGGGTTTTGCAGCGAGTCGAATTCGCCGACCAGAACCGCATACGAGTCGTATTTACGTCCGTTTAAGTGACGCATCTTGACCGGTTGGGGCCCCGAACCCATCAGCGGACGGGTGTAATCGTAATTTTCTTTGTGGATGTAGGCGGGCAGGTTGTGGTCCTGCCGCAGTTCCATCACCAAATCGGAGGCTTGTTTCTTCCCCTGTTCGCCGCCAAAACAGGCGGCCAGGATCAGCCAGGGCCCGTTCTCTTCGCTCAACACGTATTCCGCATTCGGATCGGCTTCGACCGTCCGACGCGTGAACATATTAAGGAACGAAGGAGGCGCGGCCATCGTGATGCTTCCGCTAGCAAGCAACAGTGCCACGGTGATCGATTGAAATAGTTGTTGCGTTACCCACTGCCCGCGTATCATTCTGCTCTCCACCTAGGGAAACATCGGTTCTGGTCGTTGAAGTCGCTGGGACCGTATCAAAACGATCCGTCCCCCGAAAAGACCGAATCGAACGAATCGCGTTCCCAAAGACAATCACTGCATGACCGACTACCATGAAGATCTACCCCCCAAGGTGACGGGATTTTCCAGAGAGGCTACCCTTTCTAGACCTCACGTTGCCATAATCTCCCAACTTCACTCTCAAGCTTCCCGAAGTCCATGAACAAACGCTTTCGCTTGCGTCCGGTTTTGTTGTGCCGCGCGCTGATACTAGCTCAATCCGTCCTCCTTGCGTCCAGCGGTGTCGCCCAAGACGGAGCCTCTGATTCTGAAGCGGGCCGGCCTCCGCTGCGAGCTCTGCTGATCGCCGGCGGTTGCTGCCACGATTACGCCGGCCAACAAGCGGTGATCGCCAAAGAGATCTCGGCCCGCGCGAACGTTCGTGTCGACGTCTACTGGACCGACGACAAGACCGTCACGCCGCCGTTCCCGCTGTTCGAACGATTGGACTGGGCCGATGGTTACGACGTGATCATCCACGACGAATGCGCGGCGGGGATCCGAGACCAAGCGATCGTCAACCGGATCCTACAGGTACATCAAAAAATCCCGGCGGTCCATCTGCACTGTGCCATGCACAGCTTCCGCACCGGCGGCGACGCCTGGTTTCGGCACCTGGGCCTGCAATCGAATTCGCACGGCCCCCAGAAACCAATCGCAGTCCGATACGTCGACCCGCAGCATCCGATCACCAAGACGCTTGCCGATTGGACGACGATCAACGAAGAGCTGTACAACAACGTGAAAGTCTTCGACGCCAAACCGTTGGCGATGGGCAAGCAGGTCGTTGGCAAGAACGGCAAAGAAGAAGTTGTCGATGCGATCGTGGCCTGGACGACGGAGCGGGACGGCATCCGCGGCTTCAGCACCACGTTGGGACACAACACCGCCACGGTGGCTGATGACAAATACATGGATCTCATCACCCGTGGCTTGCTGTGGGCCTGCGATCGATTGACCGAAGAGGATTTGCAGCCGTACAGCGGATCGAACAAGGTCACCTTCATCGATTCCAAACTGCGTCCTTCCAGCGACGCGATCTCCGATGTGATGCCCAACGATGCGACGCTTGTGCGGATGAGTGCTTCGAGTACGCAGTCGGGGCACCCGCTGGCGCATGCCATCGACGGTTCGGATCAGACGCGGTGGTGTGCCGCCAATGGTAGTTATCCCCAGTGGATTCAATTCGAATTCGAACAGCCGCGAGCGGTCGCGCAGATCGGATTGAAGTGGGAATCCAATCACATCTATCGATACCGCGTCGAGGGATCGAACGACGCCAAAGCATGGACGATGCTGTTGGATCAAACCGACAATCAAAACCGGGAGGACGGGCCGCACGAGATCGCCCAACCGAAGGCGTTCAAATTCCTGCGGCTGACGGGAGTGGGTTGTTCCAGCGGCGGAAACTGGTGCAGCATCCGCGAGATCCGTTTGAAAGGGGAAGGAATCAACGCCTTGTGGCCCGCCGATCCCAAGGGCGAACCGCAAGCGTTTAAACCGCTTGCCACCGAACTCTACACATCCTTCGGAAACGCACCGCCCCAAATCCTGCCCCTTTCGCCCGATCGAGAGGCGGAAATCCTCAAAGACGTCAGGTTGGCTGACGGCTTCGAAGCGACGGTTTTCGCAGCACCACCGGCCGTCAATTATCCGGTCTTTGTCGCCGCCGCCCCCGAGGGGACGCTGTATGTCAGTTCCGATGGCAACGGTTCGCTGGGACGCGATCCCGAACGGGGCCGCGTGATCCGGTTGCGCGATCTCGATGGCGACGGTCGCGCCGACGAAACGAAGACGTTCTGCACCGTCGACGCGCCGCGCGGCCTGGTCTGGGATCGCGACCGTTTGTATCTGATGCACCCGCCGCATTTGAGCGAGTTCATCGATCACGACCTCGACGGCGTCGCGGACGAACAGAACATCTTGGTCCGCGACCTGGCGTTTGGTTACGACAAACGGCCCGCCGATCACACAACCAATGGCGTCAGCCTAGGTGCCGACGGATGGTTGTACATCGCCGGCGGTGACTTTGGATTTATGAACGCCGTCGGTCGCGATGGTCGCAAGCTGCAACATCGCGGTGGGGGCGTGATCCGCGTCCGTACCGATGGGACCGGATTGGAAGTCTATTCGACCGGCACGCGGAATATCTTGGAGGTGGCGATCAGTCCGCGGATGGATCTGTTCGCTCGCGACAACACCAACGATGGTGGCGGTTGGGATGTGCGACTGCATCACTTCACCGGGATGGACGACCACGGATACCCGCGTTTGTACAAGAACTTCAATGACGAGTGTGTTGCGCCGCTGGCCGATTACGGTGGCGGTTCGGGATGTGGCGCGGTCTATCTGGACGAACCTGGGTTTGGCCAGTGGAACGACGCTCCGCTGACTGCCGACTGGGGAACCGGCGGCTTGTACCGACACACGGTGGAGCCCAAAGGATCGACCTTTGTCGAAACCGCTCCACCCGAACCGATCGTAAAAATGACCCGTCCGACCGACGCCGATGTCGACGGAAACAGCGGTCTGTATGTCGCCAGCTGGCGAGGGGCAACCTTTAAATGGGCCGGTCCCAATGTCGGCTACATCGTTCGCGTGACGCCGAAGGGTTTCCAACCGGAACCGATGATCGACTTTGCCAAAGCTTCCGACGAAGCCCTGATCGCGGGATTGGAATCGACCAGCTACCGTCGCCGGATCGCCGCACAGCGGGAACTGAAGCATCGCAATCATCCCGCCGCGGAAAAGTTGTTGGCCGACGCCAAGCAGGCGCGCTCGAGCGACCGGAACCTTGTCGAACACTTGCAGACCGACGCCAGCGACGACGAACTGATCAAGGCGCTCGCTGCGACCGACCCGGTGATCGTGCATGTCGCCATCCGCACGTTGGCCCATCGCGGCAGCAGCGAGGTCTGCTGGCGAGCGATCGACGGCGACAAGCTTGCCGCCGACGCAGCCTTTCGCGCCCTGGCGATGATGCATTCGCCCGACGTTGTCGACAGCTTGATCGACCGTTTGGCGAAAGCCGACGCGACCGCGGATCGCCGGGCGATCCTGGCAACCCTGTGCCGATTGCATTTCCACGAAGGCGTCTGGAACGGGCAATCGTGGGGGACGCGGCCCGATACGCGCGGCCCGTATTATCAACCCGAACCGTGGGATGCGACGCCAAAGATAGCTGCAACCTTGAAGGCGGAACTGGCGAAGGCTTCCGGTGACGAAGCGGCTTGGTTGGTGCAGACGATGACTCGCAATCGGATCGAATCGACCGAAGCGCTCGACCGGCTGTTGGAATTGGCCGATGGCGATTTCAGCCTGATCCCAACGGCTGTAACGCAATTGGCGTCCGCCAGCGATATCGCGCCAGCTGGCATGGCGTTGTTGACCCGAGCGGCCAGTTCGTCGGAGACTTCTCCCGCGACGTTGGCTGACGCTGTCGCTGCGCTCTCGAAAATCGAAGGGCCCGACGCGGTCGGCGCGATCGTGACCGCGATCGATTCGCTGAGCAAAGTCTCGGGAGCCCGCGACCCGCTGAAGTCGGCGACGGCGGCGTTTCTGAAGTCGCCGAAGTTGGATCAATATGCCGAGGCGTTGGTCGCATTGGCGAACGATCCCGCGCGGCAAGCGAGTCTGTGGGCCGATGCCGGCCTAATCGCATTGGCGGAGCAGAAGGAGCGAAGTCCAGAGACGCGCGAGATAGCTCGCCAAGCGATCGACAGCGCTTGGGCGAATGCCAGCGACCGAGCCGCGCGGCTGATGCGAGCGGCTGCGGCGACGGACAGCCATCTATTGGACGAACAGATTTTGGCTTCGATCAACGCTTCGGATGCACCGCTCGCCGAAGCTGCCAAGGCGGCGGCGAAGCGGTTGAAACTGAAACCTCGCCCGGCCGATATGTCGCCGAAATTGAGTTCGCTGGCGATCGACAAGGCAGTGCAACAAGCGGTTGCGAAATCGGGAGATGTCAGCTGGGGCAAGCAGGTCTTTGCCAAAGCCAACTGCACCGCTTGCCACACGATCAGCAAAGACGAACCGCAGAAGGGACCTTTCCTGGGGAATATCGCTCGCACCTACAAGCGTCCCGAACTGGCCGCGGCGATTCTGCAACCGAGCAAGACGATCGCGCAAGGATTCGTGACCAACGTGATCGTGACGCTCGATGGCGACACGTTGACAGGTTTTGTTACCGATGAGCAGAGCGATCGCGTGACGCTGCGCGATCAGAACGCCAAGGAGTTCACTGTCATGAAAGAGGAGATCGAGATCCGCAAAACGCTGCCGATCTCGGTGATGCCCGATGGGCTGATGAACACCTACAGCGTTCACGATCTCGCATCGCTGTTGGATTACCTGCAATCGCTCAGCGAGTGATTGCCAAACCGAGTGCGGTTGACCGATGCGTTTAGAATCGGAATTCCAGCTGCGAGGTCAAGCCGACAAACGCGATCGATTCGTCGACGTCGACGTAGCTGCCGCTGCGAACCGCGTCGACGTACGATCGCGTGCTCAAAGCGTTATACCAACACGTCGCGGTGTAGCCGGCGGTGGCGCGGATGCAGCCCGAATCGCTCTGCCATCCCACGCCCAGTCCCGCTTCCAGGACCGGCGTGATCCGGAAGTCTTCGTATTGGTTGGCGACGACGCCGCCACCAAATTGATTCGATTGGCGGTAGGTGCCGGTCCATTCGCCTCCCAAGAACGACGCTACGCCTTTGGTGTAACACAACATGCCGGTCTTGCAGCTGCGACGTTCGGCATCGATTCCCATCAGCAAGCCGAAGCCGTTGAAGTCGATATCGGTGTCGACGGTGACCAGGCCGGTTGCTACCGAAATGTCCTGTTGAGCGAGCAGCCCCTGTTCCATCTGGCCGTACCGAAAACCGCCCGACCAATTGAAGATCGTCGTGTCGGTGCAGAACAGTTTGTGGCGATAGATGCCATCGATCTGGTCGAAGCTGATGCTGCTCGACGCGCTCGATTGCAAGCTGTTGCCGCCAGTGGTGAAGGTGCTCGGGTGAATGATCTGCGAATTCAAGACGTTGGTGCCGTTGCGGGCGATACTGTCCTGCGTGTCACCTTCCCAGTGCGTGTACGCGACAACCAAGCTGGTTGTATAGGTGTTCGCTAGCATAGCCCCGACGCGAAAGCCGGCGGAGAAGTCGACGGCTGTCGTCCCGATCGGTCCGGTCGGAAAGGCGCCCGCTGTCGTATCGTTCTGCTCGATCGTATAGACAGTATCGGTGTCACCGGGGCGCAAGTAGAGAAACTCGCCAAACACGCCGGTGCGGTGAGCCCACCACGGAGGCGTGCAAGTCGAACTGGCACAGACGTCGTCACAGACCGGCGTTTGACACATGTCACAGCCGCCGCAATTGCCATCGCTGCACATCGAACCGTATCCGACCTGTGCGATCGCATCGGTATCGTTGTCATATTCGACGACGCTAGCGATCCGTTCGGCTCCACCTTCGACGATCAGGTAGTCGAGAACTTCTTGAGAATGAACGGCGTTGTATGACAGCATACTGCCCAGAACCAACGCGAGCCCCTGTACCAGGTTTCGACTTCCCATCGCTCTAATTTCCTTCTTGTCGATTTAGAACCGGCTGGATCTGCCCCTGACGAGGGGATTGATGCCGGCGTTAGGCATACGGATCATCCGACTTATTGCTACAGAGCATCGACATCGGACAAACGCTACCAAGAGAAACAATGGCAGAGGCGGTAACGACGCTGTAGGTTGCCCAGTTTTACATCCGGGTGGGTGGGCAGGAGGTCTAGGTGCCCCTAATCTGAGGATTAGGTGCGGGGGCGCTCCCTAACAGGGTTCGAAAATTTAACGTTTGTTTGCTGGACTTTGATTCACCATTGTGAGACAATTCCGTTAACTAGGGACTCAAAACACACCCCAAATTCTTATCTTGGTTTCAGAGGAGTGGAGAGATGGTGCAGCGTCAACGGATAGGTTTTACTTTGGTCGAGCTTTTGGTGGTGATCGCCATCATCGGCATCTTGATGGGGCTGCTTGTCCCCGCGGTCCAACGAGCCCGGGAAACCGCTCGCAAGACGCAATGCGCCAACAACATCCGCAACCTCGGCCTGGCTGCGATCCAATACGAAATGCGCAAGGGCAAATTTCCAGGGTACATGCAGCACTACGGCGACTATAACCACACCACTGTTTATGATCCGACTGGTACGTCGGGAGACTTTGACGTAGACCACGCGAAATTCGGAACCTGGGCAGTCGCATTGTTGGCTGACTTGGACAATCAGCCCGTCTACGAATTTTGGACAGTCAACGAATATTCGGTGCTAACAACCAATGCGACATATGGATCGGGCGGTTACGACAGCCGTAAAGTTCCGAATATGGAGATTTTCCAGTGCCCAAGCGACATATCGAACTCGCTCGAAGAGTACGGTAAGAACAGTTACGTCAGCAATAATGGAACATTCTCTGGAGGTGGTTTCCCAACCAGTCCTGCACCCATCATTAACAGTCCCGCGAATGGGGTATTTAGCCTACAAGCTCGCCCCGTCGATGCGGCTGGTGGTTCAGGCACATGGGGTGACGGGCTCGGGACTGACAGAGATCCAAAGGTTCGTATGGAGAACATCCGTGACTCGAAAGCACATACGATGTTGTTCGCAGAGAATGTTCAAGCACGGCCTTGGTACTGGGTCACCGCAGACCCAACAACCAACTTGGTGCCAACCAACTTGTCTAATATCAGTGCGACAGCCGTTGAGGCCAGCACTGGCGCGCTTTGGTGGTACTCAGGTGCAGCATTGAGCGCGTCAGAGCAACAGGCTTTGAAAATTAATGGTGGTGATATCTATACTGAAACTCTTGCTCATGGCGCCCTTCAGGTGCGAGCACGACCAAGTTCGTACCACACAGGGGGAGCCAATGCAGCATTTGCTGATGGTGGAATGCGGTACATCAATGAAGAGATCGACTACAAGGTATACCGAGCTTTGATGACGCCTTATGGTAAACTCTCGAATGTACCCAATAACGAATTCGTTCTTTCCGACGAGGACCTGTAATCGACACGGTTCGATGACAGCAAATTTGAACAAACTACCCAGGTGTCGCAGCCTGGGTTTTTTTGTTGACAAAAAGGCTTTCCCCTTCGTTTGGTATGCAAAATCATTAGGGTCGGGGATTTTGGGGAAGTGGGCGATGGTGGATCAGGAGGAGGATGTGCGGGAGTGCCGCGGGTCGGTCCGTTGGATGATGTCGCTGATTCCCGTTTGATTGAACCCTTTGTAGCCGTCGTTCCGCTCGAGTATCTCGAGATGCGATCCGCTGGCTCCTTGTTTTTCGAACCGCTCCGCTTCCGCAGCGGTGATCGCGCCGTCGGCGACCGCTTCGCGAAGCACCTCGGGATCGACAGCCCAGGTTTCCGCCGCGGTGAACGCTTGCCGCAAGAAGGGAAAGTCGGTGAACGGTTCCATCGTGGCGATCCCCAGCAAAGCCAGCTGCGCTCGGGCTGCATCGAAATCGAACTGGCATTCCAGATGATGCATTCCCGCCGCCAGGAAGGCTTCGCCATGCAATCGGCACCACAATCCGACCGTCCCCAGTTCGGATCGATCCTCCAGCGGCTGATGAGCAAAATCGCCAGCGACCTCATCGGGCGATAGATCGACATCGGCAAATACGATCACGCCCGCTTCGGATTGCTCTAAAACCTGAGCTCCCCAACCGGCGTCCGCTCCGGCGTAAAACCGCTCGCGACAGACAAATCCGAGGACTTCCAAGGCTTCGATCAATCGATGAAAACCGGCTCGGCTGGATCGGTAGGTGTGATGATCGTGGTTTCCCCAGCCGAGTCCCAACGCGTCCTGCCGTTGCTTTTGAAGCCGAGCCGCCAGATTGCGCTGCTGCCAATACTTGCGTTCCGCTCGGAAGAAGAGGTCACAAGCCAAACCGGTTCCCAATTTGGCAACCGCATCGCGAAGCAACGCGATCGTTGCGTCGAACGCCGCCCCCGCATCGACTCGCGCGACCGGACGACTCCGCCCCGCAACCGCCGTGCGAAACGCAGCGACGTGGTCCGCCAACTGCGGCGCGGATTGCTGCGGCGCGCTGCCGTGATTTTCAACAGCCGCCAAATCGCACTTCGCCCCCTCGTGGACCACGGCAGTGCAACTGAGAAATCCATTCCCTTGCTCTTTAGCCTGCTCCCAATTGCTGCCTCCATTTGCTGTGCAAAAATCAGCCAGTCGATCGACCTTGATCGCCAGGCAAGGCTTGGACGATTCGGCTTGCAGATGAACGACAGGGAACATGCCATCGGGATTAACTAGTAATTGGCGCTGGGCATCGCCTGCGTCGACAAATCCAGCGGCCATCAAATTGTCGACTTCGGGAGAACCAAAAGGCAAGCGAATTTCCGCGACCCAATCGATCAAGCGCGTCCCGGTCTCGGACAGCATCCGAACGGCAAGGTCCTGGATATAAGGTTCGTCGGCGGCCAACGTTTGCACAATCCTCGCGATGCACCGCCACGCGTCGGGTTGCGGTTGCCAATGGAAATTGTTCGCGGCGGATGGATGCAGATTCACCATGGATCGACTTCCCTGTGGGTCTATAATGACAGAGTCTTGCTGTTTCCCTATTATCCGTTTCTGGGGCCCTTTGGAGAATCGATGATGACCAATGTGCTGCTGTTGGGTGCCGGAAAGATCGGTCGCATGATCGCCGGATTCTTAGCGGAAACCGGGGACTACATGGTAACAGTCGCCGATTCGCAGTCGACCGCGCTAGCGAGGATCAAACCGTGCAAAGCGGTAGACACCTTGTTGCTCGACGCAACCGATCGCGCAGCGTTGTCGCGAGCGATGGCCGATCGAACGATCGTGATCTCTGCGCTCAGCTTCCGCTTCAATCCCTTGATTGCAGAGGTGGCGTTGCAGACGGGAGCCAGCTATTTCGATCTGACCGAAGATGTGCAGACGACGCGGGCGGTGCAAGCGGTCGCCGAAGATGCCGTGGTGGGGCAGATATTTATGCCGCAATGTGGACTCGCCCCCGGATTCATCTCGATCATCGCGATGCATTTGAGCCGCCAGTTCGACAGCTTGGAATCGGTTCGAATGCGAGTTGGAGCACTGCCGCAATATCCAACCGACGCACTGAAGTACAACCTGACATGGTCGACCGACGGCCTGATCAACGAATACTGCAATCCCTGCGAAACGATCTATCGTGGAAAGCGAATCGACAGTCTACCGCTGGAGGGACTGGAACATTTTTCGATCGACGGCGCACGCTACGAAGCGTTCAACACCAGCGGTGGACTGGGGACATTGTGCGACACGCTGCACGACCGCGTCGGATCGCTCAACTACAAAACGATCCGCTACCTCGGGCATCGCGACTTGGTCGCGTTCCTGATCAACGATCTTCAATTGGGCCAGCGCCGCGAACTGCTGAAAGACATTCTGGAACACGCCGTCCCGGTGACGTTCCAAGACCTTGTGATTACCTTCTGTACCGTGACCGGCCAACGCAACGGGCAATTGGTCCAGTTGAGCGACGCCCGGAAGATATACGCTCGCCAGATCGAGGGAGAGCAGTGGAGCGCGATCCAGATCACGACAGCCGCTGCGATTTGCGCGGTCGTCGATATGCATGTCGCTAGCGAATTGCCATCGCAAGGATTCGTCCGACAGGAACAAGTCGGCTTCGATGACTTTATTAAGAACCGCTTCGGGCGGCACTATCAATCGGGACAGCACCCCGAGTTCAGCGACGCCGGCGGGACAGCGTAGCCAGCCGCTTGCGAGTCCCACGGGCTGAAACAGTTCGGGCGTTACGAGCCGCTTGCCAGCGATTGATTTTGAGACAAAGTCGTGCCTGTGGCGATTCCCACAGGAAGCTCCAGCCACTCGGTGACCAGCAACTGCTCTAGAAAATCGATGTTCATCGACTTGCTGATCTCTTGCTTGAGATGATGCTTCAGATCGGTTTGGATCGGATCGGCCAACCAATTCTTCTCGGCCAACCGCAACTGTTGTCCAACCACCTCGTTCAACGTCGCGATGTTCTTTTGCAATTCCTTCCGGCCTCGCAGCGATTGACTTGGCTCCAGCAGTGCGTACAGATGGACTTGGTAGACCGTCGATTTGTCGTCGACGCGCTGGAATCGAAACTCGCCTAGGTCAAACGCTTGGGATTCTTCGGTTTTGATCTTCACCAGTTCTTTGCGAACGGTCACGATGATCAACGCGTGAAGCGCCACCATCACGATGATCAAGCCAAATATCCAGAAACGACGAATGAAATCCACAACGGTGCCCAAGTTATCGATGTACCACAGCAACGCGCCTTCGCAAAATTTGCTGACGCAGCGCCTAGCGTCCTTTGAACTATAGGTTGGGCTGACAGAGGAGCAAGAAAAAGTGAAGGTTTCCGGCTACTGCGATTCTGCGCCAACCACCGGGTACGTGCACACCCACATGAACTGCGACAGCCGATCGGGGGCCGACAGCATCGCGGTTTTGCTGGCGACGTAGCAGCACGCTACAATAGCCGCATGACAAACTACCCTCTTCGACTTGGTTTACTGCTGAGTTTGGCCTGCATCTCAACGACGGCAAGTCTTGCCCAACCGCCGCACCGCGTCGTCGATTTCGATCTCGATATCAAGCCGCTGCTGTCAGACCGTTGCTTTGTCTGCCATGGTCCCGACGCGGCGCAGCGGTCGACGGATCTGCGGCTCGATACCCGCGAAGGGCTCTTCGCATCGATCGATGGCGTGTTCGCAGAGCAGACGATCACGCCGGGCGATCCGTCGGCAAGCGAGCTGTTCGCGCGGATCGCATCGGACGACGAAGACCTCGTCATGCCGCCGCCAGATTCCAACTTGAACCTGACGGCCGATGAGATCTCGCTGATCCGAAACTGGATCCAACAAGGCGCTCCCTGGAAAGGGCACTGGTCGTTCGAACCGATCCGGTCGCCAACCATCCCGCCACCGCTAGCCGACGGAACCGCCAGCGTGGAATCGGCGATCGACCGATTTATCGATAGACGCTTGCAAACCGAAGGCCTTCAGCGAACTGGGCAAGCGCCCCCGCAGCGACAGATCCGCCGGCTTTATTACGACCTGACCGGTCTGCCACCGTCGGCGCCCCAGTTGCAGCATCTATTGAGTCGTTGGGGAACGACCGCGCCGGAACAAGCCGTCGCCTACGAGCGGCTTGTAGATCATCTGCTCGCCTCGCCGGAGCTTGGCGAACGCTTGGCGACCGAATGGCTCGACGCCGCCCGTTACTCCGACACCTACGGCTATCAAGTCGATCGCGATCGCCGCGTTTGGCCCTGGCGAGACTGGGTGTTGTCGGCGATCAACCAAAACATGTCCTACGATCAATTCTTGACCGAACAGATCGCTGGCGACTTGTTGCCCGACGCCAGCGACGACCAGATCCTCGCCACGGCCTTCAACCGGCTGCACCCTCAGAAAGTCGAAGGGGGAAGCGTCCCCGAAGAGTTCCGGATCGAATATGTGGCCGACCGGACGCAGACGTTTTCCACCGCGGTCCTTGGCCTGACGATGGAATGCGCCCGTTGCCACGATCATAAATACGATCCGCTTTCGCAGCGGAACTATTACGAATTGAGTGCGTTCTTCGACAACATCGATGAAGCGGGACTCTATTCCTACTTCACTCCCGCGGTCCCCACGCCGACGATGCCACTGTTCCACGACGCCCAAAAACAACAGATCGAAGCCTTGCGCAATCAGATCGCGCAACTGGAATCGCAAACCGCGGAGTTGTCCGAAGAACGTGAACCGCAGTTTCAAAAGTGGCTCGGCAGCGAACGCTCATCGGAAATCCCCGGCCAGATCAAACACCTCGATTTCGAATCAGAAAAGGGAAACGCAACTGTTCCAGGAGTGGTTGGAAACGCAGTGAAACTGACGGGGGATGACGAAGTCAAGTTGGACGTCGGCAACTTCCGCCGCTTCCAACCCTTTTCCATTTCCCTTTGGATGAACAGCCCCGAAGCCTTCGAGCGGGCGGTTGTCTTTCATCGTTCGCGTGCCTGGACCGATGCGGCCAGCCGCGGGTATGAACTGCTGATCATCGACGGCCGCTTGCAGTTCTCGCTCATCCATTTCTGGCCCGGGAATGCGATCAGCGTCCAGATCGTCGAACCGATCGCAATCGACACGTGGCAAGCGGTCAGCATCGCGTACGATGGATCGAGCCGCGCCGCGGGGATTCAAATTTTCATCGATGGCAAGCCGATGGCGACCACGGTCGTCCGTGATCGCTTGACGCGTCAAATCACCGGCGGCGGAAACGACAACGTGATCATCGGGGCTCGGTTTCGAGACCGCGGATTCAAGCAGGGGCTTGTCGACGAGTTTCGGGTCTTTGATCGTGAGTTATCGCAAGCCGAAGCGATCCAATTGGCGACGGTTGATGCGGCGGAAGCCCTTGGCGACGCAGAGGATTCGCAACTTCGTCAGCGTTATCTGCTGAGCGTCGATCTCGCGATGGCGGAACACTGGCAACAGTTGATGCAGACGAGAGAAAAGCTGGCCGCGGTCCAAGACGCTGCGGAAGAGATCATGGTGATGCGCGAACTTCCGCAGCATCGGCCGACGCATCTGCTGTCGCGCGGACTCTACGACGCACCAGCCGATCTTGTTTCGGCCGCAACGCCTGAAGCTTTGTCGGCCTTCGATCCGCAGTGGCCTCGCAATCGATTGGGGCTCGCCCGCTGGGTGACCGATCCAGGCAATCCGCTGACGGCTCGCGTCGCGGTCAATCGTCATTGGCAGATGTTGTTTGGTGAAGGCCTTGTCCGCACTCCCGAAGATTTTGGAACGCAAGGGGCTCGGCCGACGCATCCCGAATTGCTCGACTGGCTAGCCAGCGACTTCATCGAAAACGGATGGGATGTGAAGCGGCTGTTAAAACAAATCGTGATGTCGGCG
Source organism: Rosistilla ulvae (assembly GCF_007741475.1). Classification (NCBI taxonomy): domain Bacteria; kingdom Pseudomonadati; phylum Planctomycetota; class Planctomycetia; order Pirellulales; family Pirellulaceae; genus Rosistilla; species Rosistilla ulvae. The sequence continues at coordinate 3,227,789 of NZ_CP036261.1, forward strand.
ACCTATCGGCAATCGTCCGAGTGTAGCGAACAGGCGCGGCGGATCGATCCAGAAAACAAGCTGCTGGCCCGCGCGCCTCGCTTCCGACTGTCGGCCGAAATGTTGCGCGATGGTTACCTGCAGGCCAGCGGCCTGTTGGATCAAACGCTTGGCGGGCCTTCGGTCAATCCTTACGAGGTCTCTGAATCTTTTAAGCCGAAGCCGTTTGATACTGGATCCGGGCTGTACCGACGCAGCGTCTATACCTACTGGAAACGGACCGGCCCGCCGCCGGCGATGATGACGTTTGATGCCTCGAAGCGAGACGTTTGCCGGCTGCGACGCGAGCGGACGAGTTCGCCGTTGCAGTCGTTTGTGTTGATGAACGCGCCGCAGTTCGTTGAAGCGGCGAGGTTCCTCGCCATGAACGTCGCGTTGCAAGAGAGCGACGATGCGGCGCGGATCGACGCGGTTTTTCAACGGCTGACGCAACGCCAGCCGACGCCGCGGGAAGCCGAACTGGTTCTGTCGTTGCTGCAACAACAAACCGTCAAGTTTGAACAAGACGCAGCGGCGACCGACGCGCTCTTAAATGTTGGCAGCAGCCGCGAGACAGCTGATCTGTTGCGCCCGCGTTGGGCGGCGCTGACCGTTGTCGTATCGACTCTGATGAATTTTGATCCCGCCGTGATGCGAAGGTGATCTGCACGATGAAATGCACTGGATTTGAATCGCCGCTGGGCGCGTCGCGACGCCGGATGTTGCAAAAGTTTGGGATGGGGCTGGGCTCGATTGCTTTGGCCGACTTGGTCAACCCAAACGCCGCTGCCGCGGCAACACCACTCGGGATCGATCACGCCCCGCGAGCGAAACGCGTGATCTTCCTGTTCCAAGCGGGCGGGCCGTCTCAGATCGACATGTTCGATCATAAGCCGGAACTGAACGCGCGGCATGGCAGCGAACTGCCCGACGAGATTCGCGGCACCCAGCGGCTAACTGGGATGAGCGGCAATCAGGCGTCGCTGCCCCTTGTTGGTTCCACTTTCAAGTTCCAGCAGCATGGGGAATCGGGAGCGACCGTCAGCGAGCTGCTTCCACATACCGCGGCGATCGCCGACGAGCTCTGCTTCATCAAATCGGTCCATACCGATGCGATCAACCACGGCCCGGGCGTCACCTTTATCCAGACCGGTTCGCAATTTCCAGGCAGGCCGAGCATGGGCGCTTGGCTCAGCTACGGCTTGGGGAGCGACAACGAAAACCTGCCTTCCTTTGTGGTCTTGGTGACCAAGAACAAAAGCGGGCAACCACTTGTCTCGCGACTGTGGGGCAGCGGCTTCCTGCCCGCTCAGCATCAAGGCGTCCGCTTCCGGTCGGGCGAAGATCCGGTGCTGTATCTGAACAATCCCGCCGGCGTCGATCGGGCATCGCGGCGGGCGATGCTCGACACATTGCGGGGGCTGCACGAGATGCAGATCGCAGAGACTTCCGATCCGGCGATCGAAGCGCGGATCGCTCAACACGAGCTCGCCTTTCGGATGCAAGCTTCCGTTCCCGAAGCGACCAACTTCGCCGACGAGAGCCAGCAGGTGATCGATTCGTATGGGCCCGAGGCCAAGAATCCGGGAACGTTTGCAGCGAACTGCCTAATGGCGCGACGATTGGCCGAGCGCGGCGTCCGTTTTATTCAGCTGTATCATCAAGGCTGGGATCAGCACGGCGGCCTGCCCGGTGGAATCAAGCGGCAGTGCAGCGAGACCGATCAGCCAGCTGCGGCGTTGGTCCAGGACCTGAAGCGATGCGGGCTATTGGAAGACACGCTTGTCGTCTGGGCGGGCGAATTTGGTCGGACCAATTATTGCCAAGGAAAGCTTTCGGCGACGAACTTCGGCCGCGATCACCATCCGCGATGTTTTACGATTTGGATGGCCGGTGGCGGTATCAAACCGGGGATCACGTACGGCCAGACCGATGATTTTTCCTACAACGTCGCGGAGAACCCGGTCCACATTCACGACCTGCAGGCGACGATCCTGCATCAATTGGGGATCGATCACGAGCGGTTGACGTTCCGATACCAAGGCCGACGGTTCCGTTTGACCGATGTGCATGGACACGTGATCAAGCCGGTGCTGGCGTAGTCGCAGTCCCGCGCAACTAGGTTCCGCGGACGTTGCCGTACCAACGCAAATGCATCCGGTCGCAGTACTGGAACCCTTGCTGGTCGCACCAGGGACGCAGCCACGATTCGTGCGCGTCCAGCTCCGCCGTCGAACGCGACTGGGGCATGATCCAGACTTTGGCGGGATCGACGTCCGGGCGCAGTTCGTCGACCATCCGCTGAACCTCGACCTGTTCGTCCGGCTCGTCGACGACAAATTTTAATTGATAATCGGGCGACTCAACCATCAACCGGCGAACGACATCAACAGCCCAGCGGCGACGATCATGCTGCTGCTGCCACTTTTCACCGATGCTCCCATCGCGGGGGCGGCTGCCCGCCAGTTTGGGGCTAATCGACATCAGGTCGCAGGCTGTATCTTGGTAGATAGTGCCGGCGGTTTCGATCGTCGTGTGCAGGCCGCGGTCGGCCAGTTGCCGGCAGAGCGTGACGATCTCGGGAAACAGCATCGGTTCGCCCCCAGTCAGCACGACGTGGGAGACCTGCAATTTCATGACATCGGCGACGATGCTGTCGATCGACTGCTGAGCCCCTTCGGGATTCCAAGAGGCGTGGGGGGTGTCGCAGAACCAGCATCGCAGGTTGCATCCGCTGACTCGGATGAATGCGCTGGATGTTCCCGTTAAAAGGCCCTCGCCTTGCCGACTGGCATAAAGTTCGGCAATGCGCAGCGTACCCCCTTTCGCCTTGGAGAGCGAATGCGACAATGTCCGGTTTAATTCAGGAGAATGCGAAGTGTCCACTGACTTTGGTGATCTGCTAGAAACGTTTGATAACCCGTACGCTGGTCGAAACTACACGATCGAACACACGTGCCCCGAGTTTACATCGGTCTGCCCGAAGACGGGACAGCCCGATTTCGGCACGTTGGTCTTTACTTACGTTCCCAACGAACTGTGTATCGAACTGAAAAGCTTGAAGATGTATCTGCAACGATACCGCAACGAGGGTATCTTCTACGAACACATTACCAATCGGATCATGGACGACTTTGTGAATGCCGTAAAGCCACGTTGGGCGAATTTAGAGAGTCGTTGGACGCCACGCGGTGGTTTGTCCAGCGTGATCGTTGTCGAATATCCTGATTCCGAAGACGAATAATCGCCCGCTTCCCACCTTTCCTTTTTCAAACTGAAAACCGAGTAATCACGTCATGCCTGCCTCCGCTCCATCCGTTCTGCTTTCTGGATTTTCCGACGAAGCCGCGATCGACAAGACCGCCGTTCAACAGTTCGCCGCCTTTGCCGCTTTGGGCATGAAGTGGTTTTCGCTGCGATTCATCGACGCTGGCGATGGCATCAAGAACGCGATGCAATTGACCGACCCCGAGATCAAGACGATCCGCGAACTGATGGACGCCTACGGCCTCCGCGTCGCAACGCTCGGTTCGCCGATCGGCAAAGTGAAACTGAAAGACGTCGACGACGGAACCAGCAACCGCTACGTCCCCTTCGAAGAATATTTGAAGACCGAAGTCGTCCGCGCCTGCGAACTGGCGAACGCGTTCGATTGCAAACTGATCCGCGGCTTCTCCTATTACCACCCCAAGGGGACCAAGCCCGAAGATCACTTGAGCCAAGCTTGCGACCAGCTGGGCAAGATCGCTGAAGTCTGCGACTCGCACGGCCTGACTTACGGCCTGGAAGTCGAAGCGAATCTGATCGGCCAAACCGGTCAACTGATGGCTCAACTGCACGAAGGAGTCAACCATCCCGCGTTGGTCACGATCTTCGACGGTGCCAACATCAGCACCCAAGGTTTTTCGGCCGATCAAGTTTACGAGCAGTACTTGGCGATGAAACCCGGCCTGGGTTGGTTGCACATCAAGGACTACCACGACCCAAGCCCCACGGGACGCATCCATCACGTCGACGAAGCTTCGCTGAAGAACTTCGTTCCCGCCGACCGCGGCGATTGTGGGCACGAAGCGATCTTGCGCGACCTGGCGGCTTACATGCCAGAAGTCGAAGCGCGGATGGCCAAGCGTGGCGCTCCAGGCGTCGTTTGCGATCTGGAACCACACGTCAAGGGTGGCGGCCAGTTCGGCGGCTTCAGCGGTCCCGACGGCTTTGGCGTTGCGATGCGTGGCCTGTGTCGAGTACTTGATTACGTCGGGATCGATTACGAAACGCGATCCTTCGACGATATCAAAGCCTCGATCTAAACGGGTCTCGCCCATGCGTCCGCTGCTCGCTTGCCTGATTCTGCTCGCCATCCCACGCCTGGCGCTGGGATGTTTGTTCTGCGAAGCGTTGGCCAGCACGCTGTCGGACGACATTCGTGAATCGGCCGCGTGCGTGATCGCTCAATGGGATCGCGACGCGGCGTCGCCGGCATCCGAGATTGGGATGCAGCTGGCGAAATTCCAAGTCACCAAAGTTCTCAAAGGGGACGATCGGATCGGCCCGCGAGTCGAAGCCTACATCCTGCCCGAGGAACCTCCGACCGGCCCGGTGCTTCTGTTCGCCTTTGGGGAAGCGGAGGCGCCGCAGTGGTCGGCACCGCTGCCGCTGGCTCCCGTTTCCGTCAAGTATCTCAACGGCCTGCAGTCAGCTCCGGCTGCCGGCAGCGACCGGCTCGCCTACTTCTTGCCCTTTCTTGTCGCCGAAGATCGGCATGTCGCCGACGACGCGTACAACGAATTCGCGCGAGCCCCTTTCGCCGACATCGACGGGCTGGGCGATCGGCTCGATCGTCAGTGGGTGCTAGAGAACCTGCAGTCCTATCTGAAGGACGACACGACACCGCCGCATCGCATCCGATTGATGTGGACGTTGTTGAGCGTCTGTGGCGAGCCGGAAGATGCCGCGTTGGTCCAGCGTGTAATCGACGATAAGACGATCGACCGCAACGCAATTGGTTGGGACGCAGCGATGGGCTGCTACATGTCGCTAGCAGGTCCAACTGGTTTGGAGCAGGTAAATCAACTGTTGAGTAGCAGCGATGATGAGCAAACGCTTTTCATGGCTCTGAACGCGATCCGTTTTCACGCCGTCGAGACGAAGCGGTTTGACCAAACGGAACTCGCCGCGGCGCTGCATCCTTTGCTGCGCAACGTTCGCTTGGCAGCTTACGTCATCCCTGACCTGGCTCGCATGGAAGACTGGACCGTCGGCCCGCGTCTGATGGAGTTGTACGCCCAGCCCGATTCCGGACCGATCCGAATCCACATCGTCAACTACTTCCGCACCTCCCCACGTCCCGATGCCGCTCAAGCGCTAGCGACCTGTCGCGAGCTAGATCCCACGGCCGTTCGCCGCGCCGAACTTTTGTTCGGCAACCTGCGACCGCGCAAAGACCAGTAGTCCGCCAAGCGACGCTTCGCTTCGCGACTGGGAATTGTTGCGTGGCGCGGCGTTGCGGGGCAGTGAATCTTATTGCCTTGGTTTGCGGTAGAACTCGCGGTCGTTCATTCGCGGTTGCTCGCCGTATGTCGGGTAGGCTCCGTCGTAATAGGGCGGCGTTGGATAGGCTTGAGTTGGCGGGTAAGGCGTTAGCGACGCGCCGCCGAAACCGGGCTGTCCGTATCCGCCGGGATAACCTGATCCGCCACCATGGTATCCACCACCGGAAAGTCCACCGCCAGGGTAAGCTCCACCAGGCTGGCCGCCGCCGGGATGGTTTCCGCCATGGTAACCGTTGCCGTTACCGCCGTGATGTTGGCCGTGGGGATGTCCGCCGCCGTTCGGATATCCGCCGGCGTTGGATCCGGGATTTGGATAACCGCCTTGCCAGCCGGGGTAATAGCCGCCGACGTTCATGCCGGCCAATGGGGCTCCCCAAGCCGAGTAGGGTGCGGAATAGGGTCGCACAGGAAATCGCCATTCGCCGTAGGGGCGGACTGGTTCGCCCCACTTTTCGACGCTGTGGTAATTGTCTGCTGCTTGGCCATATTGCAGCGTGCTGCGATACTGGCGATAACCGCTCTCACGATAAGTGGGGTCGACCCGCGAGACCGCTGGAGCTTTGGCGGCATATTGATCGACGCGGGCTCCGGTCGATGGGTCGTGCGTGTAGGTGCTCGGCAGCGTCAACCAATCCGCTCCACAAGCAATGCCCTGGACCGCGACCACGACGGTGGCGACGATCAACTGGGGAATTGCAAGGTTTGGGAATCGCATCGGATAGACTCGCTGGTTGGACGTTTGCGTTGAAAGGCGTCTGCTTGGCCTCCTTCCACAATAATCCGGTTCCGAATTGGCAAGCGATTTGTCGCCAGAAAGCCAACTTTCACGCCCGATTCCCGCCGTCACAATCGCTACAACCCGCAGCCTCCGACCGGCATCACGGCTCTCCAACTTCACCGCATCTCGAAAAACCGCGTGTCTGAAACCGATCACCTACAACCGATTTGCGACCGCGTCGCCGCCGTCTGGCCCGTGCAGCGATGGGGTTCGCTGCGCGTGGTGGTTGGCGTCAGCGGAGGCGCCGACAGCGTCTGCTTAGTGCGGACGTTGGCGCAGATGGCCGGCGGGGCATCGTCGAACTTGATCGTTGCCCACTACGACCATCGGACACGCGACGATTCCGGGGACGACGCGGCGTTTGTCGGCGAGGTGGCTCGCGACTTGGGGCTCGATTTCGAACTCGGACGTTCCGCATCGCGCGATCCATCGCGCAGCGAAGCCGATCTCCGCGGGGAGCGTTACGATTTTCTCGACTCGGTCGCTCGGCGGCTCGGCGCCCGTTATGTCGCTGTCGCGCACAACCGCGACGACCAAGTTGAAACGATCCTGCACAACATCTTGCGTGGCACCGGCGGCAAAGGAGCCCGAGGGATCGCTCCGTTCCGCCCCTTGGGGGAAGACCTCGTTTTGGCTCGGCCCTTCTTGGACGTCTCGCGCCACTCGATCGAATCGGCGATGTCGGCGGTGGGGCAATCGTATCGCAGCGACCCAACAAACGTGGTCCCGACGTGGACGCGGAACTGGTTGCGAGTCGAACTGTTGCCGCTGCTGAAGGCTCAGTTTCCGCAGGTCGATGAATCGCTGTTGCGCTTGGGGCAAAACGTCGGCGAACTGCAGGCGGCTGTCGATCAGATGGCGGCCGAGCTCGAATCGACCGCTGTCCGATACGAAGCCGGCGCCGTGCGAATCGCTATCGGCCCGATGCGGCTGGCTCCGGAAGCTGTCAAAGTCGCTTTACTGCAAGGTTGTTGGAAGCGGATGGCTTGGCCGAGGGGCAAAATGTCGCATGGACACTGGAAACTGTTAACGCAGCGGATGTTCGGCGGCGGGCCGCAAGGCAAGCCGCTAAGCTTTGATCTTCCGGGGGATGTTCAGGTGTCGGTATCAAACGACGAACTCGTGCTGACCCGACGGCTGTAAAAGAAGCGGCCTTAGATGTAGGATGTCAGGCAAGAAAACTGTCGGCGGCGAGCCACCCTGCGGTCGGCTCCCCAATAAACATAATCCTTCGAGCCAGGCGGGTTGCGAATCGATGTCTAGACTTGAATTGATCATGATGCGGCACGCCAAGAGCGACTGGGGCGAGGTGTCGCTTGCGGATCACGACCGGACATTAAACAACCGCGGCCGCCGCGACGCTCCGCGGATCGGCCGCTGGATCCTGGAGCAAGACCTGCTTCCCGATCTGGTCCTCTGTTCGACAGCCGTCCGCGCCCAGCAGACGATCGAGGCGGTGGCGGGGGAGTGGCCAGTCGAGGTGCCGATTCACGACAGCCGCACGCTCTATCACGCAGCTCCCGAAACGATCATCAAGGTCGTCGCCAGCGACGCGATGGAGGCGAAGCGAGTGATGGTGGTCGGTCACAATCCGGGAATGGAGATGCTGGCGGGGCACTTTAGCGGTGCCTGCGGCCACTTCCCGACTGCAGCGATTCTGGCTCTGGCCTTCGAAATTCCCGAGTGGTCCAAACTACGGCTCAGCAGCCAAGCGATCACGCTGGCCGCAACGCGTCCCAAAGCGATCGATTGAGCAAGTTTTTGCGTTGGCGGGGGCAAACGGCACCGTCGCGGAATCGTGTGGCGGGATTTGTTCCGGGTAACCAGTTTGCCCGCAGGCGGGAAAGCTTTATAACATCAGGCCTATCATAGCGACCTCGACTGCGGTGCAGCGGGGGCTTTTTCTTTGAAACGCTTTTTGCTGTTGGCCTAAATGATTTCGAAAACGATGCAAGACGTAGCGACTGGGACTTGGCATGGATTGGCAGACCGCGTGTTGGCGGGGGAGTCGATCGGACGCGACGAGGCGCTGTCGATTCTGCGGGCCGATGACACTCAGGTGCTCGATATTCTGGCGGCCGCTTACCGGATCCGCCATCGATACCACGGCAACACCGTGCAGCTGTATTTCTTGATGAACGCTAAGAGCGGTCTGTGCCCCGAGGATTGCGGCTACTGCTCTCAGTCGAAGATCTCCAACGCACCGGTCGAGAAGTACACGATTCTCAACCGCGAAAAGCTGATGGATGCGGCTCGCGTCGCTGCGGAACGCCAAGCAAAAACGTACTGCTTGGTAATCTCCGCTCGCGGTCCCAACGAGCGCGAGATGAAGGCTGTCGAGACAATCGTGCCGGAGATCAAAGCGAAGTACGATCTGAAGATCTGTGCTTGCCTAGGGTTGTTGACCGAAGAGCACGCCCAGCGACTGAAGGCGGCTGGCGTCGACCGCGTCAACCACAACCTGAACACCAGCGAAAACCATTACAAAGAGATCTGCACCACGCACACCTTTGCCGATCGCAAGGAGACCCTGCACCATGTCCGCAACGCGGGGATGGAGCTGTGCAGCGGTGGGATCATTGGAATGGGCGAGACCGATGACGACGTCGTCGACATGGCGATGGAGCTTCGAGAACTGAAAGTCGAATCGATTCCGCTGAACTTCCTGAATGCCGTCGATGGCACGCCGCTGGAAGGGAACGATCAATTGACTCCCGCCTATTGCCTGAAGGCATTGGCGATGTTCCGGTTCGTCAATCCCGACCGCGAACTGCGGATCTCCGGCGGCCGCGAAATCCATCTGCGATCGCTGCAACCCTTGGGGCTTTACGCCGCCAATTCGATGTTCGTCGGCGATTACCTGACGACGCAGGGCCAGCCACCGCAGGCCGATTACGACATGATCCGCGACCTCGGATTCGAAGTCACGATCAACGAAGAAACCGTCACGTCGTAACCCGCGCGAACCATTGCGGTCACGAAGCACAAGCGAGTGATCAAGATTCGCCGCGCGCCCCATACCAGCACGAAGCGCAAGCAAGTGATCAAAAATGCGTCTCTCGCTCGCGTCATGCCGGTTGGAATCTCGTCGGGTAATCTACGCAAACCGGGGCAACCTTACCGCCGGTTTGCGCATCAAACCCTTCGGCCGCGCTGGAGATACGAGCCCGAAGCGCGAGCGAGTGAGTGCCGTTTCATTGCGTCACTCGCTTGCGCTTCGTGCTCGTAAAAACGCAGCGTTTTCGCTTGTTTGGGTTGCGTGCTCGCAAGAGTGATACCGTTTTAATCACTCGCTTGCGCATCGTGCTGGTATGAAACGGAAGTGCGATCTGTGGGCGGATTGATCGTTGGATGAGACCATTGTGTCGCAGGCGTGACGATTAGCCGCTCTCTTTTGCAGTTGAATGACGCTTCACAATATCTGAAACTATGGTCTGCGACGCGTGTCTATCGCGCTCGCATCTCTCTGTATGCAAGAACTCACCGTTAGAGAAGTTGTTCGGCTATGGCTACTACCGACGTAACATCGCAGGATGCCGCGAGATCAGGCGATTCGCAACCTGGAGACTTGGAACACTTTTCGTACGATGACACCATCGTACGGATGTTCGCCACGGCAACGGTTGTCTGGGGACTGGTGGCGACACTGGTCGGTCTGATCGTCGCTACGTTCCTTGTGCTCCCTTGGTTGACCAATGGGCTGCCCTGGATTTCGTTTGGCCGCTTGCGTCCGTTGCACACCAACGCTGCGATCTTCGCCTTCGCGGGCAACGGAATCTTCGCCGCGGTCTACTACAGCACCCAGCGATTGTGCAAGGCCCGGATGTGGAGCGATGTGCTCAGTCGGCTGCACTTCTGGGGCTGGCAAGCGATCATCGTCGCCGCCGCAATCACGCTGCCGATGGGGATCACGCAGAGCCGCGAATATGCCGAACTGGAATGGCCGATCGATATCGCAATCGCCATCGTTTGGCTGCTGATCTTCGGCGGCAACTTCCTGATGACTCTGATCAACCGCCGCGAACGGCACATGTACGTCGCGTTGTGGTTCTACATCGCAACGATCGTCACCGTCGCGTTGTTGCACGTCTTCAACAACCTCGTCATCCCGTCGGGCTTGTTCCACGGATACAGCGTTTACGCTGGCGTTCAGGACGCCTTCATGCAGTGGTGGTATGGCCACAATGCGGTGGCGTTTTTCCTGACCACGCCCTTCCTGGGTTTGATGTATTACTTCCTGCCCAAAGCGGCTGAACGGCCGGTGTTCAGTTACAAATTGAGCATCATCCACTTCTGGTCGTTGGTCTTCATTTACATCTGGGCTGGCCCGCACCACTTGCATTACACCGCGCTGCCCGAGTGGGCCAGCACGCTGGGCATGCTGTTTAGTCTTATGTTATGGATGCCCAGTTGGGGCGGCATGATCAACGGCCTGTTAACGCTGCGTGGGGCTTGGCACAAAGTTGCCGCTGATCCGGTGCTGAAGTTCTTCGTCGTGGGGATCACGTTCTACGGAATGGCGACCTTCGAAGGACCGATGCTGTCGATCAAAGCGATCAACGCGCTGAGCCATTACACCGATTGGACGATCGCTCACGTGCACGCTGGTGCCTTGGGTTGGAACGGTTTCATGATCTTTGGAATGATGTATTGGCTGATGCCTCGGCTGTACCAAACCAAGATCTGGAGCCCTAAGCTTGTCAGCTTGCACTTCTGGACCGGCACCGTCGGAATCCTGCTGTACATCGTTCCGATCTACGCTGCGGGACTGATGCAGGGCCTGATGTGGCGAGCGATGGACGACACCGGGCATCTGGTTTACCCCGACTTTGTCGAAACGATTCAATCGATCGTGCCGCTGTGGTGGCTGCGTGTCGCCGGCGGAACTATTTATTTCAGCGGCGTTGTGATGTTGGCGATCAATGCCCTGATGACCTGGGCCAATCGTCCCAAGACTTACGAGGTGCCGGTCTACTCCGCACCGCGATTGAGCAAAGAATACCACGACGAACCGCTGCCACCGAGCGTTTTGCAAGACGCTCCAGTTCTCGAACTGGGCAAGAAGTTGGATGTCTTCAGCCAGATGGATTGGCACCGCCGCTGGGAACGGCTGCCTGTGAAGTTCACCGTACTGACGACATTAGCCGTCGTGATCGCGACGCTGTTCGAAGTCATCCCAACGTTTTTGATCCGGTCCAACGTGCCGACGATCGCAACCGTAACCCCGTACACTCCTTTGGAGCTTGCTGGCCGACACATCTACGTTTCCGAAGGCTGCTACAACTGCCATTCGCAAATGATCCGGCCGATGGTTGCCGAGACGAAGCGCTATGGTGAATACAGCAAGCCGGGCGAGTTCATCTACGATCGGCCGTTCCAGTGGGGCAGCCGCCGGATCGGACCCGACTTGCAACGCGAGGGTGGCAAGCAGAGTAGCTTCTGGCACTGGACTCACTTCGAAGATCCCGAGTTGGTATCGCCTGGTTCGGTAATGCCGAGCTACCGGCATCTGATCGAAGAGGACCTGAAGTTCGAAGCGATCCAGCCACTCGTGGAGACCGTTCACTATCTGGGCGCTCCCTACAGCGAAGAGGATCTGACTGATACCGCGAATGTCGCGCGGCGGCAAGCCGAGGTGGTCGCTGCGGATATCGTTCGCCAAGGCGGGCCAGCGGGCAAGCAGAACAAACAAGTGATCGCGTTGATCGCTTACCTGCAACGGATGGGAACCGACCTTTTCAAGACTCCCGAACCCGAAGCCGAGTCGGAAGAGGCGGCCGAGGGTGAAACCGACGCCGACGTGGAAGTTGCTGTCGAAGCGGAGACCGAAACCGCCGAAGCGACCGACGCAAGCGAAACTGCGGAATAGTCTCCGCGTTGCACGACGTGAAATCACTGAATCGCAATTACTGCAAAATCTGAGACATCGAAATGATCAGAGACCTTGTTTCCGCACTCGATTATTCCAACTGTGCCGAAATCGCGTTGGGACTGTTTGTCGCCGCGTTTGCGGTCATGGTCTACGGCACGATGCGGCTGAGCCGCAGTGCAACGGACCGCTTCGCATCGATCCCGTTGAGCGACAAGGTGGAGGACCCACGTTATGACCGATAACAATCACAAGCTCGATCACAGCTACGATGGCATCGAAGAATACGACAACCCGCTGCCAGGTTGGTGGAAGTGGTTGTTTGTCGCGTCGATCGCGTTCAGCCCCGTCTACTGGGTCTTCTACCACGGCGGCGCCGAAGGCCGCTCGGTGCACGATATCTACGATGTCGCGTTGGCGGAGAACACGCGTCTGCAGTTCGCTGAGATCGGCGATCTGGAGCCGAATGCGGAAACGATCGTTCGCTACAGCCACAAGAAAAACTGGGTCCGTGTTGGTGAGGTCATCTTTAAGACGAACTGCATCTCGTGCCACGGCCGCAACGGCGAAGGAATGGTCGGTCCGAACCTGACCGACGAACATTACAAGTACATCCAGAACGTCGAAGACATCGCTAAGATCGTCACCAACGGCGCTGGCGGCAATGCGATGCCGGCTTGGAAGACTCGACTGCATCCCAACGAGATCGTCTTGGTCTCAGCCTATGTCGCATCGCTGCGGGGCGAAAACGTCGAAGGGGGCAAAGGTCCCGACGGACGCGAGATTCCGCCATGGCCCGAGGCACCGCCGGAACCCGAAGAAGAAGCGACGCCGTAACGCGACGACGACCGCCGACTGCAAACTACAAAACGTTTACTTTTTAAATCGGAATCTAACACTGCAGGGCATCGGCATTGCACGCCCACCGGATGCAATGGCTGTAAGTTCCTCATGAACGACAAACGCTCGCTTCCCGTTCTCCCTCACACCGCTGCCAATGGTGCAGCGGGAACGTCACACGACGATGACGCCGTGCTCAGCACACTTCGCCGCGATGGCAGCCGCCGTTGGTTGCTGCCTCACCTGGCGACCGGCGGATGGTGGCGTAAACGCCGCGTCGTCGCCTACATCTTGATGGTCGTCTTTGTTGCGATCCCGCACCTGCGGGTCGCGGGCAAGCCGCTGATCCTGATGGACATCCCGGCGCGTCAGTTCACGATTTTTGGCAGGACTTTTCTGCCGACCGACACGATGCTGTTGGCGTTGTTGATGCTGAGCGTGATGTTTGGGATCGTGTTGATCACCGCGATCGCTGGCCGAGCATGGTGCGGTTGGGCCTGTCCGCAAACCGTCTACATGGAATACCTGTTCCGTCCGATCGATCGCCTTTTCGACGGTACCACCGGACGCGGCGGCCACGCCAAGAAGCCACTCACGGGCGTAAAACAAGTCGCCCGCGTGGCGGTCTATGTGTTGTTGAGCATGTTCCTGGCGCATACGTTCCTCGCCTACTTTGTCGGCACGGAACGATTGAGCCAGTGGATCCAGAGTTCGCCTATCGACCATCCGGCGGCGTTTCTGGTGATGGCCGCAACGACCGGTTTGATGCTGTTCGACTTTCTGATCTTCCGGGAACAGATGTGTCTGATTGCCTGTCCCTACGGGCGCTTCCAGTCGGTGATGCTCGATGAGCAATCGCTGATCGTTACGTACGACCCGGTCCGTGGCGAGCCGCGGAAAAAGGGAAAGCACCGCGCCGAAGATAACGCCGGCGACTGTGTCGACTGCAATCGCTGCGTCGTCGTCTGTCCTACCGGGATCGATATTCGCGACGGCTTGCAAATGGAGTGCATCAACTGCACCCAGTGCATCGACGCCTGCGATGACGTGATGGATCGCGTCGGCAGTCCAAGAGGATTGATCCGCTACGGATCTCAAGACGGAATCGCGGGCAAACCACGGCGCCGGTTCCGTCCCCGGACGATCATCTACCCATTGATCCTGACCGCCGTCCTGTCGGGCTTCGCCTATGCGTTGTCGACGAAAACGACCTTCGACGCGCGGGTCCTTCGCGGCAAAGGGGCTCCGTTCACGACAGTCGCTCGCGGCCGGATCTCCAACAGTTTTACGATCCGCTTGGTCAATCGAACCGACGAAAAGCAGACCTATGCATTGCAAGTCGCCGAACCGGCGAATGTTCAACTCAAGGTGATCGATCCGACGGGGCTCACGCTCGAACCGGGCGGAACGTCGCTGGTGCCGGTCGCGACCGAGTTCAGTGGCAGCCTGACCTTTGGCACCGGAAACCAACCCGCCACGCTGGAAGTGACCAGCAGTAAAGACGCGAGCAAGACCGTGCAATTCAATCTGTTAGGACCACGACAATGATTAACCAGCAGGCGACGGTCGCGCAACGCACCGACCAACAGATCGCCGAACGCAAAGCGAAGTGGTTCTGGGTTTCATTAGTTGTCGCCTTGTTGGGGCTGCAATTGGTGATCGGCGGCGTCGCGATCAAACTGGCGACGGGAGACGCTTCGGCGGCGATCGTCCCCAATTACCATCAGGCGGCGCTCAACTGGGACCAGATCCACAGCGAGCGAACCGCCGCGAAGCGACTCGGCTGGACCGTCGACTTGGATGTCTCCAACGTCGCCGACGGACGCGGCATGCGGGCGGTTCAGGTTTCGATCGCCGACGCCGATGGAAAACCGATCGATGATCTGCAGGTCTCCGCGGACATCTACCATCACGCCCGCGCGGCCGAGGTGCAAACGGTCGACATGCAGCCGGTTGGCGATGCGGAGTACCAAGTCCTGGCGCCGATGGAGCGCAGCGGACTGTGGCAGGTCGATTTGAACATCCGGCACGAAGACCAACGGATCACTGTACAACGAACTCTCGAACGGGATTGATCTGCGATGTGGATTCTTGCGACCGCGATCGTCACCGCCAGCCTGCTGGGCAGCATGCACTGCGTGGGGATGTGCGGACCGTTGGCGATCTGGGCCAGTGGTGCCAGCGAAAACGTCTCGCGGCGACGCGTGATGACCTCCGGCGCGTTGTATCACATCGGACGCTTGATAACGTACGCTTTGGCTGGGTTGATCGCCGGGGCGATCGGCAGTCTGATCGATTTCGGCGGAGCGGCGATGGGATACCAATTGCTCGCCGCGCGCGTCGTCGGTGCGATCATGATCCTGATCGGCATCCATCGCTTGATCTCGATCATCGCCCCTCGGAAAACCGACGCGACCGTAGGGCCGGCGCCGTCCCGAATCGGCGGTCTGTTGGTTCGGCTGCGTCCGTATGTCTTCCGACTGCCACTGCCAGGCCGCGCATTGGCGACCGGACTGTTGACGACTCTGCTGCCCTGTGGATGGCTTTACCTGTTCGCACTGGTCGCCGCGGGAACGGGCAGCCTGACGATGGGGCCTGTCGTGATGATCGCCTTCTGGATTGGAACCGTTCCCGCCTTGGTCGCTCTGGTTGCCGGAACCCAGTTTCTATCGCGGCGCTTCACGATGGCGATCCCTGCATTTGCCGCGGTGATGCTGGTCGTCGGCGGTTGCTATACAGCGTCGGGCCGCGGTTTCGCCAACCTCGGTTCGCTGACGTCGCTGCAAGCTTCCGTTGAAGCGTCTGCAGAAAACAACGACGACATCGACGCTCAGATCCAAGCGATCGCCAAAACGCCGCTGCCTTGTTGTCAAGTTGCTCCGCCGACACAAGACGCAAACGCGGCGAAGTGAGGCGGGCACTTTCCGTCTGACTTTTTGCGATCCTAGTTGAGTTCGGCGGCAACATCCCGAAGGGATTGCAGAAGTTCGCCGCAGCTTAGGTGCCGCGCCACTAATGGACATCGAGTCTCGAACCGCGTCGCCTTAAAAAGATTCGGTTTCGCTAGGCCGAAGCGCGACTGGCTCGCTTGATGCCAACACTTCCGATGGCATCTGTTGCTCCAGTTCCCGGTTAAGCATCCGGCCGTTTATATGGCCCGCGATCAGGCCGGTGTAATAGAGCGGTGCGGAGTAGGCGGGAAAGAAGTTGCCGACGGTGCTGCCGACGTACGTCCCATAGGCGGGATAAAGTATGCGGTTCGCTTCGACAAGTCCTGCTCGATCCTCACGCTCTTCCAGGTACGCAAAGACGTCTTGGGAGGCGTGGGTCTCGTGCCACAGTGGAACAAACAGATAGGAAGCGGCATAGGTTCCCTGGTAGGTCCGCCGCGTAAAGTCTTTGGCGTGAGCGGCTTCGTGTAGCGCGACGGCCGGGACATCGCTGTACAGATGGATCGTCTGTGTGAACGGATTGAAGTGATCGCCGCCGACGATCCTTCCAGGAAAGATAGCTTCTCCAGCGACAGATAACGCTCCCAGCGAATACCGCCAAGGCCAAGCGACAACCTTGTTCTGCGTCAGCCGGTGCCAATCGTCCAGCGGATTGTATTGATTCGCTCGAACCTTGACGTGCGGCAAGTTGTTCGCTTGCAAATAGTCGACCGTCGAATCGATCGTCTGTTCGGAAATCTTGTGGCGATCGATGCGGCGATCCCACAGTATGATCTTGTTGGGAATGCCGACGACCCAACCGATCCCGTCGATGATCGGCTGCGGTCGGCCGAGTTCGACTTGTGGCGATTTGGAATCGACCAACTCCGGAGCCATCTGTTGACTCTCGACGTGAATCGGAACGGGAGCCAACACGCGGCAACCGCTGCAATGAATTGCAGCAACCGCTAGCAATCCGGCGAGCAACGAAGTTGGGTTTCGCTTCCGAACATCGATCGACATAGACAAACACCTCAGGCTTCAAAGAACTCGCTGCGAGACGACCCTATAAGCAGGTTTTATCGTGCTTTTTTCGATTAACCGCGAGCCCATCGAGCCGCGTGCGGCTCAAAAAAGCGGGGCGATGCCCACGCGGTTAAACTAAAAAACTCGCTGCTTAGTTGCAGCCACTGCGATGCCGCAAGGGCTACTGGTCATTGAGGTGTAATATCGACAACTCACCGCGACGGCTGTATGAATTCAGCCGATACAGTTGCCCCAATCGCTTAGGTCATCGACGCGTTGATCACTCGCATCACGTTGCCGCCGATGATTTTGCGAATCACGTCGTCGCTGTGCCCACGCTGGACCAAGCCGACGGTGAACAGAGGCCAGTTGGTCCAGGCGATGCTTCGCGCCGCTGCGGGCAGCGTTTTGTAGTCGTCCGCAGGCCAAAGCGATCGAAACGGCGGGTGTTGCTTCGACATCCGCGGCAACTTCGCCGATTCACGCCCCGCGTTCTGCGAGTTGTAGGAGACGTCGGTTCCGATCGCGACCGCATCGGGACCAAACTTTTTGACAGCATAGTCGATGTGATCCAACAGCGCGGTGATATCACCGCTGCCACGAAGGTATCGAGGAATACAACAGATCCCGATGTAGCCGCCGGTATCGACGATCGCCTCGATCACTTCATCGGGCTTGCTTCGAATGTGGGGATAGATCGCGCCGCAAGTGCTGTGGCTGGCGACCATTGGCCGCGAAGAGGACTGCGCCGCTTCGAGACTCGTCTTCCATCCGCTGTGGGCACAGTCGGGGATGATGCCCAATCGATTCATTTCAGCGATCGCCGCGTGGCCAAAATCGCTGAGCCCGGCATCGCTCTTCTCGCCGCAACCGTCGCCGATCATGTTCCGTCGCTGATAGGTCAGGTGCATCATCCGGATCCCCAGGTGATAGAAGACCTGCATGTAGCGGAGTTCGTCGGGGATCGATTCCCATTGCTGTCTAAGCGGCACTCCGTTGCCGGTCAGATAGAGACAGTGGCGTCCTTCGCGTTTGGCGGTCTCCACATCGGCAGGCACCGCGGCTTTGCTGACGAACCCGCGCATCAGATCCGTCGCGTAGGTGAACCGCGACAGTCGCCGCATCAGTCGCAGCGGATCCTGTCCCTCTTCGCCAGCGTTCTGGAAAACGCAGGTCACGCCCGAGGCACGCCATGCGTCGCGATACTCTTGCTGCTCGACGGGATCGCTGACGTACCGCGTCATCGACATCTCTTCCTTCATGTCCTTGACCTGATCGTGCGACGCCCCGGCCTCGATCGCCGCTGCGATCGCATCGCCATCGACCGCCGCCCGCGGCGAGAAGCCGTACGAATCGAAGACGATCGATTCGGAGTGCAGCCGCAGCCCGCGGTCGAGTTCCGCCGGCGACGGCTTGAGGATCTGCAGCGCCGTGTCGCGAGCCGCTTGGATGCTGGGATTCAAACGCGTCGAGAGTTCAGCGACCGGATCGCTTGCATTGTCAGCTGATATCGCCGTGTTGCGAAGTCCGACACTCAACAAAGCGGCGGTGCCAAGGGAACCCAAAAGTTGTCGTCGATGCAGCATGGCAGGTTCGGTCTTTCGAAAGGAGGGAATCGCGAGAGGGTTTTCATAGGTGGGGGGAGTCCATGATAACAGACGAGCTACCCTCGCGTCCCTTATTGCTGCCGGTGGCTTACACCACCGGCAGGGAATGTGTCGGCCTCCGGCCTGTTGGTTTTTTGGACTGATGATTCTGGACCGGTGCTTCCTGAGCCCGGAGGGCGGCATATCTAATGCCGGTGGTGTAAGCCACCGGGAGGCAAGAGGCGCGCGACATTTTGAACGCCGGAGGCCGACAGAAGTTTGTGTCGGCCTCCGGCCTCGGGGATTCCCGATGGTAGGGTGCCGGTGGCTTACACCACCGGCAGGGAGAGTGTCGGCCTCCGGCCTATTGATTCTGGCCTGTTGATTTTGGACCGGCGATTTCTAAGCCCCGAAGCCGATGCCTGGTGTTTGCGATTATGCTAGGTCTGTTGGTTGGCGAGTCGTCCGCTGATGAACTCTTTCACGTCCCTGTTGCTATTCCGCTAATGTCGTCTCCGATCGCTGACCTTTCGTTAGACCTCGACAATCTGTGGGCCTACCTACGGACTCATGGCGACGCCCAATGGGAAACGTTTCCGTCGTATCTGCCGACCGTTGTGCCTCACTTTCTGGAGATCTTCGGCCGGCTGAATCTCCGAGCTACGGTCTTCGTGGTCGGGCAAGACGCTGCGTTAGAGAAGAACCATGGCCCGCTGCGACAGATCGTCGACGCGGGACACGAGATCGGCAACCATTCGTTCAACCACGAACCGTGGCTGCAACGCTACTCGCGCGAACAATTGGTCGACGAGTTCGATCGGACCGAAGCTGCGTTGGCAAAAATCACCGACCAAGCGATCGTCGGTTTTCGCGGGCCGGGCTTCAGCCTGTCGGCCGACGTGCTGCAGTTGTTGTGCGAACGCGGCTATCAATTCGACGGCTCCACCTTTCCGACCTTCTTGGGCCCGATGGCTCGAGCCTACTATTTAATGACTTCGTCTTTCTCGTCGGCTGAGAAAGAGGACCGAGCGGAAATGTTCGGCTCGCTGAGCGATGGGCTGCGTCCGCTGAAACCCTACTGGTGGACAACGCCCAGCGGTCGCGTGCTGGAGCTGCCTGTCTCGACGATCCCGATCGTGCGGGCTCCGTTTCACTTCAGCTACCTCTGCTTCCTGGCTCAGCGATCGTCTCGGCTGGCCGAACTCTACTTCCGCTTCGCCCTCGCGATGTGCCGCCTGACGCGGACCACCCCGTCGCTGTTGTTGCATCCGCTGGACTTCTTGGGGGGCGATGAAGTCCCGCAGCTGAGCTTCTTCCCGGGGATGAAACTCGCCGGGGAAGCGAAACGCGCTTTTAGCGAGCGGATGTTGGCGATCTACGCCAAACAATTTGATGTGCTACCAATGGGGGAACATGCCCTGCGAATCGGTACAACGGTTACGAGCTCGCGGACGTTTTGAGTTTGGTTGGCGTGCGAGAGGCATTCGACGGGGACTTTGCGTGGCGATCGATCGGGATCGGCTACAATGAATCTCTGCAAAATGCCCCATTGCAACTGTCGAATCGAATTTGAATGTCCCACAAAACGAAAACGCATCTCTCCGACGCCAAGACTGCATTCCAAGCCTCGGCGCTTACTAGCGAATTGATCACACCGGCCCAGCTGGCGGACGCTGTCGAAGCGCTTCGCGAATCGGGGCAGAAGGTCGACGACAAACTATTAGCGGCGGCGCTGGTGCGCGATGGATTGCTGACCGGATATCAGGCAGAGCAATTGAAGGCGGGGCGGACGAAGCTGAACCTGGGCCCCTACATCATCACCGACTTCATCGGCCAAGGCGGCATGGGGCAGGTCTTCAAAGGTGTGCACGAGGTGATGGGGCGCGAATGCGCTGTCAAAGTGTTGCCTCTTCAAAAGGTGACCGATGAGACGCGGAACAATTTCCAGCACGAGATCCGCATGCAGGCGGGACTCGATTGCCAGTATCTGGTCCGCGCGTTTGATGCCGGCAAAGATGGCCAGATCCATTATCTTGTCACCGAATATGTGCCGGGGACCGATCTGCGACGGCATATCAAAAAGAACGGGGCATTGCCGGTCTCCGAAGCGGCACTCTACATCCATCAGGCAGCCTTGGGTCTCGATTACGCGCACCAACAGGGGCTGGTCCATCGCGACGTGAAGCCGGGGAACATTTTGGTGACCCCGCGCGGCCGGGCGAAGGTATCCGACGTCGGGCTGGCGGCGTGGAGCACGGCGATGTCGAGCGACCCGCGAGCGGGGAAGATCGTCGGCACCGCGGACTATCTGTCTCCCGAACAGATCCTGACGCCCGACAACATCGGCCCGGCGAGCGATATCTACGGGCTCGGCTGCACGCTGTATTACTGTATCTGCGGCAAGGTTCCTTATCCCGGTGGCAACACGGCGTCGAAGTGCCGTCGGCATTGCGAGGATCTGCCGATGCACCCGCGGAAGTTTGCCGAGGACATCCCGGAGGAATTTGTCGACATCATCGCCGACATGATGGAAAAAGATCCCAACGATCGGATATCTTCGGCAGCGGAAGTTGCCGCGCGGCTGGAACCTTGGTTGGAGGATGTGCAAGCCTTGGGAGACCGCCCGATCACGCGGGGCCCATGGTTGGAACCGCCGCCGCCCGGCGTCGACCCCTACAGTGGCACCAGCAGCGTGGGGCAGGGTTCGGGGCAGATCTCCGCCTCCGGCGACGCTAACGACTCAACGGCCGCCAGTGTCGGCGACACGATGAACAGCGCCAGCGGAATCGTCCCGCCGCCGCCGATGCCGGGATACGAGATCGCGATTTCGAGCAAGCCAAACACGGGGATGCAAGTAGCGATTGCGCTTGCGATTGCGATCCCGTTTAGTTTGATGATCGGTGCGATCATCGGCTTTTACCTTCACGACAAATTGCAATAATAGAGACTCCGCCCGCCTGAACCGCCACAGCTGGCGAGTTCGTGCTT
This sequence comes from Rosistilla ulvae, assembly GCF_007741475.1. NCBI lineage: Bacteria > Pseudomonadati > Planctomycetota > Planctomycetia > Pirellulales > Pirellulaceae > Rosistilla > Rosistilla ulvae. Next base: position 3,249,373 of record NZ_CP036261.1, read on the forward strand.
ATGATTCTTAGCTGTTGTGCAGACCGCGCTGGCGGCCCGAGCCAAACCAGCAGAATCAAAAACCTTCCTTCCCACACAGTACCTACTCAACGGAGTCCCACCCATGCCATCGGTTCTTGCCATCGCCGCCCATCCAGACGACATCGAATTTGTGATGGCCGGGACGATGCTCCAGTTAGCGCGTCGCGGTTGGGATCTGCATTACATGAACGTCTGCGACGGCAGCCGTGGATCGACACGGCTGAGCGAGACCGAGTGCGCTGCGACTCGCTTGGGCGAAGCTCAACAGGCGGCCAAGGTTTTGGGAGCGACGTTTTACGGTCCTGTCGCTCGCGACATGGAAGTGCTGTATCTGCCCGAGTATTACAGCAAGATCGCGGCGGTCGTGCGGCGGTCCAAGGCAAGCATCGTGCTGACCCATTCGCCGGTCGACTACATGGAAGATCATGAAACCGTTTGCCGGATGGCCGTCACCGCAGCGTTCATGCACGCGATGCCGAACTACGTCACCGATCCTCCCGAAGCGACTTACGACGAACCGGTCACGGTTTATCACGCCCAGCCGCACGGCAACAAAACGCCGATGGGCGAACCGGTCGAGCCGCACTTCTACGTCGACACGACCGACGTGATCGACCAGAAGTTCGAAGCGCTCGGATGCCACGAGAGCCAGCGGGCGTGGTTGGATTCGAGCCAGAAGATGGACTCGTACACCGAGACGATGCGGACGATCGGCCGCGAGGTGGGGCGGATGTCTGGGAAGTTTGAATATGCCGAGGGTTGGCGTCGTCGCGAGCACTGGGGCTTCTGCGGTCCCGACGACGATCCGTTGCGAGCGGCGTTGGGCGAGGTCAGCGTCGACGGCAACGCGGGCTAGTCGGCCGATCCCACCCACTGGCGGCGACGGCACCTCGCCAGCGGATTTGCTGGCAGAAGCCTGGTCGACTCTGCCAGCTGGGCGAGTTGTTGGGGAAGATCCCGGCGTGTCGATTCCGTCAATCGTCCTCCGGCTAAAAATTTTTTTCCCGTTAAATACAACCTCAATTTCATTCAAGCCCAATTTCTGGACATCGGATTCCCTGTGATTCCCTGGGTTTACGGAGGCTACCGCCAAGCGGTGGGCTCCGTTTTTTCTGCGCCTGACGAACGCAACGAGTGTTCCCAATCAAACGCCCTAAAGAATTAGGCCCGTTTATCACGAAACTTACTCTCGGATGGTCTGCTTCGAAACATCTCACAGTGCCAACTGGACCTGTGAGGGAGATCGAGACGGATTGTCCCGTTGGGGGGATTACTGGCCGAGGTCTATTCGTAGATCTCAAAGCGAACGATGCGAGGACTTAACCGGTTCTGGAAGCAGCGGTCGTTCAGCATCTCTTCAGCGCGTTTCACGCCCAAGCTTAGTGGAGTTCGGTCGGCGGCGGGATCTTCGGATTCAGCAATCGACCGGCGTCTTGGATCGCGTTTGCTCACCACGCCAGGTGTGCCAAGCGTTGGTCGTTTGACCCACATCCGCAACCGGCAGGTCTGACCCAGATGGATACAGCTTGCGAGGTCTCCCCACGGACCGAGCCAACGTACCGACTTCCGTTGACAGAGTTGTAGACGACTAAAGGACCAACATACATCGGCGTCTTACCGCGAGCCGTCGATCACGGATGACTATCGAGGCGTTATGGAGAACCTGGAATGAAGGTTTTCACTACAGGACAGGTCGCAAAGATCTGTAAAGTCGCACCGCGAACCGTTTCCAAATGGTTTGATTCGGGGCGTTTGAAAGGATATCGCATCCCAGGCAGTCAGGATCGCCGGATTCCGCGCGAATACCTGATCAAGTTCCTCAAGGAACATGGTATGCCCCTGGGCGATCTAGAAGACGAGGCTATGGCCAAGTGTCTGATCGTTGCTCAGGACCAAGTATTAATTGAGAACCTCAAACGTGAATTGCCACCAGAGAAGTCGTTTAAGGTAGCTGTTGCTGCCAGCGGTTTCGAGGCTGGTATTCAAGCTGAGAGTTTTAGTCCCGACTGTATCATCGTCGATTTTTCGATCGGCAAGGTAGAGGCGGTGCAGATTTGCCAAAATCTGCGACGTAATATGGAGTTCGCTGAAGTGATCCTGATCGCATTGCTGCCCGACGATGGGCAACCAATGAGCTTCGATCGTTCGGCGATCAATGAGACATTCAAGAAGCCGTTTGACGCCCGTCTGTTGGCAGAACGCCTTCAAACTTTGGTCGGAACGAAGAAAGAGCTCGTGTAGCTCCGGATCGCGGTCTGTCCAATCTGAGATGCCTCGGATAAAGAGCGTTGCGTGGAATACACGCAACGCTTTTTTCGTTTTTATACCGTGTTAATACGCGTCATACCGTGTTAATACGCATCTCTTCCGCTGCCTGCACCGATGAGCGGTATCTCCGCCATCGTTTAACCGCGTGCCCAGCGGGCCGCGCTTCCCCGCCGCCTTACCGAACGCGCGGGGCGTTGCCGCCGCGGTTAAACGAAGGTTTGGAGCGAGCGACGTATTCGGCTTCGTTTAACCGCGTGCCCAGCGGGCCGCGATTCCCCGTAACGCTCCAAAACGCGCGGGGCGTTGCCGCCGCGGTTAAACGAAGGTTTGGGGCGATCGGCGTATTCGGCTTCGTTTAACCGCGTGCCCATCGGGCCGCGCTTCCCCGCCGCCCATTCTAAAACGCGCGGGGCGTTGCCGCCGCGGTTAAACGAAGGTGGCGAGTGTCGGCTTGTCTGCGATCGTTTAACCGCGTGGCCAGCGGGCCGCGCTTCACCGCCGCCGTTTCTAAAACGCGCGGGGCGTTGCCGCCGCGGTTAAACGAAGGTGGCGGGTAGATCGGCGTGTGCCTCTTCGTTTAACCGCGTGCACAGCGGGCCGCGCTTCCCCGACACCCTCCCGGGACACGCGGGGCGTTGCCGCCGCGGTTAAACGAAGGGCGTGGGGAAGCGATGTTCGTGGTCTGGGTGGTTTGATTGCTGGGCTTATCGACGCGTGGTATGGGCCCGGGTACGATGGCGAGTGCCGGAAATATCAGCCCGTGGTTTGGGCTTGGAGGCGGCGTGGAGAAGATGAAAGACTCATGATCGAAGTTACAGTCAACGGCCAGGCTCAAAAGATCGAAGGCCCGATGAGCGTTGCGGCGCTGTTGGAGATCGTCGAAATCCCCGGCCCCTACCTGGCCGTCGAACTCAACGAAGATGTTGTGCCGCGCGAACAGCATGGTGACCAGCAAGTTGCGGCGGGCGATCGCATCGAAGTCGTCACGCTTGTCGGCGGCGGCTGAACGTCGGCCCGCGTGCTCCGTTTCATGGCAGGGCACATTTCAAAAACGGTCCGATCGCGATAGAATCGGAGCCATGTCAACAGCCATTCCCAGCAACGATTCCGCCACCGATCCCCCTCTGATCGTTGGCAAACATACACTCGCCAGCCGCTTAATCGTCGGGACGGGGCGATACGATACGATGCCACAGATGGCCGAATCGTTGGAAGCTTCCGGTGCCGACTGCGTCACCGTCGCGGTACGCCGCGAGCGGCTGTACGACCGCAACGGCCAGAACATCCTCGATTTCATCGACCCGGACCGCTACACGCTGCTCCCCAACACAGCCGGCTGCTACAACGCAACCGATGCGATTCGGGCCGCTCGGTTGGGGCGCGAGATCTTGCGGAACCTGGGCAATGCCGGCGCCGACTGGGTCAAATTGGAAGTCCTCGGCGACAGCAAGACCCTGCTCCCCGACCCGATCGAAACGCTCAAAGCTTGCGAAGAACTGGTCAAAGAAGGTTTTAGCGTGCTCTGCTACACGAGCGACGATCCGATCATGGCCCGGCGACTGAAACAAGTCGGTGCGGCCAGCGTGATGCCTGCGGGCAGCCCGATCGGCAGCGGCCAAGGCCTGCTGAACCCGAACAACCTTCGGATCATTCTGGAATACCTGAAGCTCGACGACCCCGATTATCCGGTGATCGTCGACGCGGGAGTTGGCACCGCGAGCGATGTCGCCGAAGCGTTTGAGCTGGGGGCCGACGGCGTGCTGCTGAACACAGCGATCGCTCACGCGCGCGATCCGATTCGGATGTCCCGAGCGATGCGAGCCGCCGCGTCCGCCGGCCGCGACGCCTACCTTGCCGGCAGGATTCCGAAGCGGCTGTACGCTCAAGCGAGCAGCCCGACCGAAGGCGTGATCAGCAGCCGGCCGTACCAATAGACCGGGCGGGCGTTCAGCGTTTGGGTTTGGCACTCTTGGTAACCCGACGCATAAGCGAGATGCCGTGTGAATTGCTCCCTTGCGCTTCGGGTTCCCATTTCCCGAGACGCTCAAGGTTAAAAAATGATTAGCTTTTAGCGTTGCATCGCGGGGCGCAACCGTCGGTCGGCCGGGTGGTTATAATCGGCACCAAACCCACCCCAAACCTCTGCCGGAGCCAACCTCGTGCCGATTCACAAAATCCCCCAATCGCGTCGCCGCTTTCTTCAAACCACGGTTGTTGGTGGCGGCGCTGCGTTGCTGATGTCGTCGACGCAGCGGCTTTCTGCCGCCGAAGCGGATGCCACGGTGATCGCGCTGCTATCGGACACACACATCCCCAGCTCGCACGATGTCGAAGCGCGGGGGATCAACATGACCGACAACCTGCAGCGTGTGATCGGCGAAGTTGTCGACCGCAAGACGCGGCCGACCGATCTGATCATCAACGGCGACTGCGCCTATCTCAAAGGTCTGCTCGGCGATTATCAAAACCTTGTCAGCTGCCTCGCCCCACTGGATCCCGCGGGGATCTCGCTGCACCTGACAATGGGAAACCACGACGATCGCCAACCGCTATACGACGCCTTGTCCGATCAACGCCCTGCTGATGCTCAGGTGATGGCGAAACATGTGAGCGTGATCGAAACACCACATGCAAACTTCTTCCTGCTCGATTCGCTGTTCCAAGTCAACGTGGTGACTGGAGAACTTGGAGCCGCTCAGATCGATTGGCTCGCCAAACAGCTCGACGCCCGCGCCGACAAGCCAGCGATCGTGATGACGCATCACACGCCGCAATTTACCGAGCCAGCCGAGGGGAAACCATGGACCGGGATCTCCGACACCGCTGCGCTAATGGAGGTGTTGGAGAGCCGCAAGCATGTCAAAGCCTACCTGTACGGTCACTCGCATCATTGGAATCACAGCCAACGCGGCCACTTCCAGATGATCAACCTGCCGCCGGTTGCCTACGTGTTTAACGACAAGAGTCCCAACGGCTGGGTCGAAGCGGTCCTGACGCCCGGCGAGATGCGGCTGGAACTGCAAACGCTCGATCCGAAGCATCCACGGTCTGGCGAAACGGTTATGGTTTCGTTTGCAAGCTAGTATGGGTGCCCTCGGCTCTGGCGAGGGATCTTTTACATCGGCCTTATCCCCTCGACGGAGTCGAGGGACCACGTTGTAGGGTCGGATTGCGACGATTCCAGTGGATATGGCTACGCGATTTTTGATTCGTGCTTTTGCTTTGGAATTCGCGTTGCCTAGCAATGCTTTGTGTTGTAGCGTTTGCGGAGAGAATGACTTTGTTTGGGCCCTTGGTAGGCCGTTGTGTCCGATTTCAGGGGGCGAGAATTAGCAATCGTCACATGTTTAATCGCCATGACAGGATTCGCGGAACGTGCTACAATAAGGCCAACTTCTAGACGAAGTCCCGCCGGGATCGCGTACCACGCTCCCAAAAGAAGCCCCCCCCCCTCCCACCTATACCTTCGAGACGCCTGCTTGCGGCAGGCGGACCCTCCGATGCAAACGCAAAACAGCAAACGCCAGCGTCGTGGTTCGGCAAGCACCACGCTTTTTGCAGCGGTACTGGGCATGTTCCTGGTCTGCGGTGTCGTCGGCCAGTTTTTCGGCAGCATGGTCGATTCGGTCAAAGGCTTTTTTGTCGAAGCTCCCAAGCCGGTCTATTTGACAACGACAGCGACGATGGAACCGTTTGTGCACACGGTTCTCGAACGTGGTGAAGTCGAAAGTTCCAGCAACATCGAGGTCCGCTGCGAAGTCAATCGCCGTTCGGGCTCCGCCGGCACCAACATCATCGAGATCGTTCCCGAGGGGACATGGGTCGAAGCGGGGGAGTTTTTGGTTCGCCTGGACGATTCCGCGTTGCAAACGCAACTGATTCAACAACAGATCGTCTGCAGCAACAGCGAATCGGCGGTGATCGAAGCTCAGGCGAAAGTCGATTCGACCAAGCTGGAATTGAGCGAATACGAAGAGGGGACATTTAAAGAAAAGTTGGCTCAACAGCAGAGCGAAGTTTTTGTCGCTCAAGAGAACAAACGCCGCGCCGAAGAGTACCTCGATTACAGCAAGCGTTTGGCCGAGCGAGGCTACATTCCCGAAGCTCAATTGGAAGCCGATACGTTTGCCGTCGAAAAGGCTCGCAACGAATTGGGAGTTGCCGAAACGAAGCTCGCGGTTTTGAACACCTTCACCAAAGAGAAGATGCTAACCCAGTTGCGAGCCGAGATTCGGACCGCCGAATCGCGTTTGCAATCGCGGACCAAGACCTGGGAACTCGATAAGGTCCAGTTGGAAGAGATCCAAGATCAGATCGAGAAGTGCCGCATCATGGCTCCCGTCGCCGGACAGGTTGTCTACGCGAACAATCAGAGCCGCAGTGCGAACAAGATCATGATCGAAGAGGGGATGCCGGTTCGCGAACGCCAGACGATCATCAATCTGCCCGATCCCGGCAAGATGCGAGTGAAAACGTTGGTCCACGAATCGCGGATCGGTCACGTTCGCCCTGGCCTGACCGCTGAATTGATGCTCGACGCGATGCCCGACCTCGCCTTGACCGGCAAGGTGACGACGGTCAGTGAATATCCGCTCCCCGCGATCAGCGTCTACATGTCGCACGTCAAAGAATACGTCGTCGAGATCGAGATCACCGACCCGCCCAGAGATCTTCGTCCTGGGATGACTGCTGAAGTCAACATCCTGGTTCAACGGATCGATCAAGCGTTGCAGATCCCGATCGAAGCGGTGATCGAACGCGAAGGGCAATACTTCTGTGCTTTGCCACACGAAGACGGAACGTTGGAGACGCGCGAAGTGTTCATCGGGACAACCAACGAAACCAACCTGGTCATCGAATCGGGGTTGTCCGCTGAGGAAGAGGTCGTGCTGAACGTGCGAACCGAACAGGTGATGGAGCAGATGGACCTGCCAACGCAAGAAGCGACCTAAATGCCCCGCCTACCGAAGAGTTGTCATGCTGCTCGCACAATCCGATCCTGGACCTGTTGAAGGTTCAGTCGATCCGCCGCAGATCGCGCTGAGTATCCGCGGCCTCTGCAAGGATTATCACTTAAGCAGCGAGACGGTGCATGTCCTCAAAGGCGTTCAACTGGAAGTTCCTCGCGGGGATTATGTGGCCATCATGGGCCCCTCGGGATCGGGAAAAAGCACGCTCCTAAATCTTCTCGGCGGCCTCGATACGCCCACCTCCGGCCAATATCTGATCGGCGATTGCGACGTTGCGAAACTGAGCGACGATGAATTATCGGCGATTCGAGCCAAGCGGATTGGGTTTGTCTTTCAAGCCTACAACCTGCTGCCTCAGTTGGATGTGTTGGAGAACATCGAGGTCCCGTTAGCCTACAGCGGTGGGATCAGCGCGTCGGATCGACAGCGCAGTCAAGCGCTGGCCGACCTGGTGGGACTTGGCGAGCGCTGCGAGCATCGCCCGACCGAACTCTCCGGCGGCCAGCAGCAACGGGCTGGCATCGCGCGCAGTCTGATCAATCATCCCGAATTCATCCTTGCCGACGAAGCGACCGGTAACCTGGACACCGCGACGACCGAGGAGATTCTCGAGTTGTTCGAGGAGTTGAATCAACAGGGGGCCACGATCGTGATGGTCACCCACGAGGAAGAGGTCGCTCAACGGGCTCGTCGGATTGTTCGGCTGCGCGATGGCGTCGTCGAACTCGATCAACGACTTCGCAATCCCGCCCCGCCTGCCGAAGCGACCGACGTCGTCGACGCGCCGCTGCATCGCACTCGCCCGTCGCAATTGCGGATGCGGATGCGCGATGTCCGCGTTGGCCTGAAGACGCTGTTGATGCATCCGCTGCGTTCGATGCTGACGGTGTTGGGGATCTTCATCGGTGTCGCCAGCGTGATCTGGTTGCTGGCGATCAGCGAAGGGATCGCGGCGAAAGCGAACCAACAGATCGAAGAACTGGGGGCGAACAACATCATCTTGACCACGGCGCGTCCGCCGGCCGATGAATTGCAGGGCAAACGGGTCTATTATTACGGACTCACCGAACAGGACTGGCACCATCTGGAGACCTCCATCCCGTCGGTCGATCTGGCGATTCCGTTCTACCGTCGCTCGGGGCGCGAGTTCCGCTATCTCGACCGCATGATGATGGGGGAGATCAACGCCTGCACTCCCGACTACAAAGATCTGTATCGGCTGGAATTGGTTGCCGGACGATTTCTGATCGACCGCGATATCGAGACCGGCGCAAACGTTTGCGTATTGGCAAAAGAAGTCGCCGACACGCTGTTCAAACACGAAGACCCGATCGGGAAATCGATCCACGTCATCGACGACTACTTCCGCGTCGTTGGCGTTGCCGCGTCGCGCGAGGATCTCGACAGCGTCGATAATACCAGTAAGAAGCAACAGTTCTTCGACAACGTCTATATTCCTCTGGAAACGTATTGGATCCGGTTTGGTGAAGTCACCTCACGCGGCAACAACGGCAGCCGAGCGCTGTCGCAGATCACGCTGCGGTTGAAGGATCAACGCGATGCCGTTGCCACCGGACATGCGATCGAACAAGCACTCGATCGTACGCATCTGTTTGCCGATTTCACCGTCGGTGTCCCGCTAAAGCTGCTCGAACAGGCTCAGAACACGCGGCTGATGTTCATGGCGATGATGGGCCTGTTGGCCGGAATCTCGTTGGTCGTCGGCGGCATCGGCATCATGAACATCATGCTGGCCACGGTGACCGAACGGACCCGCGAGATCGGAATTCGTCGGGCCCTGGGCGCGCGGCGACGCGACATCACCCGGCAGTTCTTGATCGAGACGGTCCTGCTGTCCGTCGGCGGCGGAATCACCGGCATCTTGGGCGGACTGACCTGCGAAAAAGTGCTCGACCTGTTCCGCTGGACTCTTCAAAAAGCGATGCCCGAGATGATGGACTCGCTGCCCGAAGTCGTCCTCACGATGCAGCCGGTGATCATTCCCTGGTCGATCCCGATCGCGTTTGGAATCTCGGTCGCCGTCGGCGTCACCTTCGGCCTCTATCCCGCGCTGCGAGCGGCCAAAATGAATCCGATCGAAGCGCTGCGGCACGTCGGTTGATCGGCCATCTCGGCCCGACAACGCCCGTGGCGGCAGATTCCAAAGTCCAAGTGCAATCGCGGAACGTGCGCACTTGGGTGTCGGAACCGTCGCGACGTCACCGGGGTCCGTATTCCTGGGGATGCGGAACCCGGTGCCTATGGACGATGGTCGTGTTATTTCAGCCGTTGGGCGACTGGTTCGACTCCCTTGGGCAGTTCACCCCGTTGCCGCTGCCCCGCTCCGGCGACGCCCAAGTCTCCCAGGTCGGCTCGCGCTTCGTCGGCCAAGCGACTCAATCGCGCAACGATCTCGGGATGTTCAGCGGCAACATTTTTCTTGCAGCCGATGTCGGTATCGACGTTAAATAGCAACGGTTGTGGAGGCACTTTGCTGCTGAAGTGAGGGTGTCCTGCAACTTTCGCCTCCGGCAAAAACAACTTCCACGCTCCGCTGCGGACCGCGTGCAGTTGGTCTTGGTGGTAATAGTAGAAGGCGTTGTAAGGTGTCTTCGCTCCCGATTGGCCGTACAGCAATGGTGCGATGTCGTGGCCGTCGATCTTGCGATCGGTTGGCGGGGATCCGCCCGCTAGCTTTGCAAACGTCGGCAGCAGGTCCATCGTCGTCGCCAGTTCCTCGCAGACCGTTCCCGCAGGGACCTTGCCGGGCTGCCAAACGATCGTCGGCACGCGGAACGCTCCTTCGCTGGTCGTGTAGCCGCGACCATGCAGCGGCCGATTCGAACCGCGACTCAGATCGGCCGGATCGCGATTGATCGGTGCCCCGTTGTCGCTGGTCCAGACGACCAATGTGTTTTCGGCGATCCCCAGATCTTCCAGCTGATCGAGCATCTGTCCCATCGACCAATCGAGTTCTTCGATCGAATCGCCCCAGGGGCCATTTTTGCTTTTGCCCCGAAACGTGTCGCTGCTGAACGGTGTGCTCGTGCTGCCCGGCATCGCCTGTGGAAAATAGAGAAAAAAGGGTTCGTCTTTGTGTTGGGCGATCCACTGCATCGCCTGCTCGGTGTAGCGTTTGGTCAAACCATCGCGATCGCAAGGAGCTTCGATCACGGTGTCGTTTTCCATCAACGGCAACGGCGGCCAGTGCGATCCGTCCTGGTCCCAGACCCGTTCGGTCATATCGTCGGAATAGGGGACGCCGAAGAACCAGTCAAAGCCTTGCTGGGTGGGCATGAATTGCGGTTGGTCCCCCAGGTGCCATTTGCCAACCATCGCCGTTGCGTAGCCCTGCTGTTTGAGGACTTCGGCGATCGTCAGTTCCTCGGGATTCAGTCCATAACGCGAGACGGGGCGCAGGACCCAGCCGTCGCGTGGGTTTTTGTGCAGCCCGACTCGCTGCGAATAGCAGCCTGTCATGATGCTGCTTCGCGACGGCGTGCAGACGCCAGCCGTCACACAGAAGTGCGTAAATTTACGCCCCTGGCGTGCCATTCGATTCAAATTCGGCGTGCGATGCAGAGTCGATCCAAACGGTTCGATATCGCCGTAACCGAGGTTGTCGCAGTAGATGATGATGAAGTTCGGCTGCCGTTCGTCGGCTGAAGCGGTCTGAATCGGGGAAGCTAGCGGCAGCGGCAGGATGTGGGCGGCGAAGTAGAGGGCCAGGGCAATGCAAGCATGAAGGTAGGTTGAAGGCATGGGAGGGCTTTCGAGGTGGGGCGATGCGATCGAAAAAGTGTCAGGGCGATCCTGTGTTTGTGTTGAGGCGAGTTTGCCGGACGCAAGCGCGTGCCGGATGGTGCCTCAATTCAAAACAGGGATTCGCTGCCGATATAACGTCCGAAATTTTCCGCCTGGAGTATTGCTTATGCTAACGTGGCGCGGAGGCGTTGACAGCATCCAATCGAGGAATCTGCTCTTTATTCGCAGGGCGGAAATTGAGTATCGCTATGGCGTTGTATTGCCAGTCAAACCTACCGGAGTTCGTTCCCTTGCGTTCTTGGATCATCGTCACCTGTCTCTGTTCCATCGTGCTGCTAGCCGATTTGGGGGGCGCTCGTTTGTGGGATCGCGATGAACCTCGCAACGCCCGCTGCGCTGCCGAAATGCTGGAGAATGGCGATTGGATCGTGCCGACGTTTGCCGGCGAGCTGCGGACGCATAAACCGCCGCTGCTGTATTGGATGCAGATGGTCAGCTACCAAGTGTTCGGAGTCAACGAATTTTCCGCTCGGCTGCCATCGGCGCTGTGCGGTTTGGGGACCGTCCTGCTGACCATTTCGATCGCGACGCGTTTGCTGGGGCATCGCGTCGCGCCTTGGGTCGGGATCTCGCTAGGGACATCGTTGATGTTTGTGCTCGCTTCGCGAGCTGCAACTCCCGATGGACCGCTGATCTTCTGCTCGACGCTGGCGATTGCGATCTACGTCCAACTGTCGCATCGAATCGTGGAGACCGAATCCTCCACTCGCCTCGAATATCATTGGCCCAACATTTTGGGCTGGATTGCCGTCTATGCCGCTTGCGGTCTGGCGGTCCTTGCCAAAGGGCCGATCGGGTTGCTGTTGCCCGGATGTGTGATCGGGCTGCATGCAATCTGGCAATTGAATCACTCGAAAAATATTGAATCGCAAGGATGCCTGTCCGATTCGGATAGCGGATCGACAGCAATCGGTCGCGGGATTTTCGCTCGGCTGGTCGCTGGGATCCTCGCCGCCGGACGGTTTGTCGTCGCTGCGATTTCAACGGCTTGGAAGATGCATCCGTTGCTCGCTTTGGCCGTCGTGCTGTTGGTGGCCGGGCCGTGGTACGTCGCCGTGGGGCGGGAGACCGACGGAGTCTGGTTGCGGGAGTTTTTCCTGGAACACAATGTCAGCCGCGCCCTCAGCCCGATGGAAGGACACGACGGTCCGCCGATCTTGTTCTACTTGGGCACGCTATTGGTCGGAACGTTTCCCTGGTCGATGTTTGCGATCCCGATCGGCATCGCTGCTTATGACAGCTACAAAAAACAGCCCGAGGTGCGACCTGCGATCGTCCTTTCGGTTTGTTGGGTGGCTGTCTATGTCGGCTTCTTTTCGATTGCGGCAACCAAGTTACCCAGCTACATCACACCCTGTTATCCCGGCGTGGCACTCTGCATCGGTTGGTTCCTGTATCGCGTGGCGGAATCGCAATTCGATTGGCCGCGGTGGCTCAAAGCGGGCTTCTTTTGCGGTATCGCCGTAGGGATCGGAATCGCCATCGGCTTGGCCGGTCCCGCGACCGAGCTCCTGCCCGACGCGTCGATCGTTGGCATCGCCGGGATCGTCCTGGCGGTAGCCAGCTGCATCGGCGCTGCCCTGGTTGTGGAGAAGCATGCCGACCTCGGGATCCGATCGTTTGTTATCGGGGGCGTATTGGCGACCGGGCTGCTGTTTACCCTGGGCCCTCGTCTGGCCGACAATCACCGCACCGAACTGGATCTGTTGACGCAACAACTGGCCGATCGCCAGCGGTCGGAGATCATCGTCGCTGGAAACATCGAACCCAGTTGGGTGTTCTACGCCGACGGCGCGTTGCCCGCAGTCGGGATCGACGATGATGGACGCTGGCTCACCCGACTCTCCGACCACCTGCAGCAACCGGGCGACCGCGTTGCGCTGGTCCGCGGCAACCAAATGCCACGGGTAACAAGTCATCTGACGAACCGATTCGGATCTGAATCGATGGACATTCTGTCGAAAGCACGCGGTTTTTTGACCAAAGACGACTGGGTTGCGATTCGCTTGAATGCGCCCCCAGCCCACGTGACCGCAAGCAAAACTGAAGAAACAATAACCAACTACTAACCGAGAAGGAGGTCATCATGGTCCCTCGAATGCTCCCCATTTTCCTGACGCTAGCTCTCCTCGTCCCTTTGACCTGCGGCTCGAAGCCCGTCTTGGCTCAGCCGCCAAAGATCGAAGCGGAGAGCCCATCGATGTTCAGCAAGCTGAACCCGATGAATTGGTCCGCTCCCAAAATGCCGACGATGAAATTTCCGACCGTCTCGCAACGCAAGCCGGTTCCCAAATCGAAGGAGCCTGGGTTTTGGAGCAGCGTCGGTACCAGCACGCGGTCGGCTTGGAACAAGACGACCGACTTTCTGAATCCGTTTGACGACCAGCCAAAGAAAAAGAAGTCGGAGAGCTTTTTTAGCAAGCTGACCAAGCCAGCTGAAAAGCCGCGTCCCGTCAGCACCGTCGGGGACTTCTTGCAGCAACCCCATCCGTATTAGTCGATGCGGTTGTGGAGATCGCTCGACGGCGTCGAGCGACCACGGGGGGAAGGATGCCAGCATTAAAACCTCTCCTTTCCCTGAGCGGCGGAGGCGTTAGGATGGATCGCTGCGACGCAGGCGGGCTGTGTCGGCAGAGATTGATCCGATTGCCCCACGGGTTCATGGATGGCGAGAAACGAGCAACTGATTCGGCAACATAAGATCTTGCAACTGTTGGAAGACGCGCGCTACGGCCGCACGTTGGACGAGATCCGCGACGATCTGATCACCGACCTCGGATTGTCCAAGCTGCACGAACGGACCGTTCGCCGCGATATCGAAGCGTTGCAGTCGGCCGGTTACGATTTGGATGTCGAAACCAACCAACGTGGCAAGGTCTGGAAACTGGGGCGTGTCGATCGCGGGATTCATAAGATCAGTGCGACCGCGACGGAATTGATCGCTCTTTCAATCGGCCGCGATCTGTTGAACCCATTGGCTGGGACACAGTATTGGCAGGGGGTCGAATCGTTCTGGAACAAGTTGGAAGAAGAAGTTCCCAACGGCGTCTACGACCACTATTCCAAATTCCGCGAAACGCTGTGCGTCTACGGCGTGCCGACGAAGACCTACGAAAAGCACGCTGGGATTTTGCGGACGATCAATCGCGCGATCGTCGAGCATCGGATCGTTGAAATCGATTACCAATCTCCCGGTCGCGCCGCTTCGACGCGGCGGATCGAACCGTATGGATTGGCGATCTATCAATCCAGCATCTACGTGATCGCGGCGGCCGAAGAGGTGGAAGATCCCAAAGAGCGAATGCGGCACTGGAAATTGGATCGGTTCACCAAAGCGACGGCGCTGGACGAATGGTTCAAGCCCGATCCCGATGTCGACATCCAAACACATCTCAACCGAAGTTTTGGAATCTTCTCCGGCGAAGCGACCGAGAGCGTTCAAATTCGGTTGTCTTCGTTTGGGGCGGCTTGGGTTCGCGAGGATCCTTGGCACACCGAACAGCAATTGGATATGCAGCCCGATGGTGGCGCGATCCTAACGGTTTCTTCCGCCCATCCACGGGAGTTGATGCCGAAGTTGTTGTCGCTGGGGGCGGAAGCGGAGGTGATCGGCCCCGAATCGTTCCGCACCGCGGTCACCGACGTGATCGCTCGGTTGGCCAAAACCTATTCGGTTCAGCCGGCCGAGGGCCAGTGAGCCGGTTCGCCCTGCGTGCCGATAATCCTTTGACCGGCCAGCAATCGATCGGTCCGAGCGTAGTGATACGTCAGTGCCGTCCCGCCAGCGGATGAATCGCCCGGGGCGCGATGCCAATCGATCTGTACACGATCGTAGAGATTGTTGTCGCTGGCGACGTCGTAGCCTTCGATCTCGTCCAGCACCACCAGGGTCTCTGCGACGTGAGGCGATGCGATCGTCCAGATCTCTCCGGCGATCCAGTCGTCTCCTGGAGTCATCGCCGGATAGGGACCAAGATCGTACAGAAAGCCCCACGCAAAAGCGGGTTGGATCTCCACCGGCGCGTGAGGCCACATCCGCTCGCGACACTCACCGCGTTTGAGCGTCCCGTAGACAAAAAAACTTGTCGCTCCATCCATCGATTCGGTTGTCCCAAGAAAGAGGGCTGTCGCCCGGTCGTCGGCCGCAGCCAGAGTGTCGGCCGTTGATTACGGTTTGGGAAGCGCGCCCAGCGGTTGTTCTGTTCGGCGACGAAGTGCCAGACAGGAGGCGACAGCGATCACACCTACCGCAGAGGCTAGGCGAGTGTGTGTTGCCATCGATTCGAAGACCAACCCGATTTGACTCGGCGATTCGGCCTCCGCATCGGCGGGTCCGCTGCCGTCGGCTTCGACAAACAACTGAGTCATCTTCAAGCCGCCGTAGGAGAGAGACATCCCGACCAGGTCGCTCGATGTATCGGCGGTCAGATCGATCATCTCATTTTGTACCGCGCGGGTGAGCTGTTGGGCGAGATCCGAGTTTTGGACGATCCAGCGATCCAATGCGTCGCCGTATCGATCGCTGCCAGCATTCCAGGATCGTCGCGTTTGCAGTTCGTTAAACTGGCTGTCGAGGTCTCCCGATAGATCGGCTAACAGTGCGGCATCGATCTGCCGCAAATCATCGGCAAAACTTCGCTGGCCTGTCGAGCTCGTCGCAGCACGCTGGCGAATGCTCTCCGACCACGTGGCGGTTTCGCCCGTCGCCGCCTCGCGTCCGATGAGACTCGCGTCGGCATCGACCACTTCGTCGACGTTGTCATCCGCCAGTTCCAGCAGCGCTTGATCGATGCTGGCAAGCGTTTCGCTGTTGGACGCTTCGTCGATCGTTTGCGGTGCCGTCGCGGTGGAAGGTTCGCTGCCGAGATGAAGTCCCCCTTCGTCGCTTCCCGAAGACGAATCGCCGTCGGAGCCGGCAGACAGATCGGGCATCGAATCATCGGGCGTGACGTCGCTGGATCCAGGCGCCGGATCGACGTGAACGGGCAGCGGTTTGGATCCGGGCGAATCGATCGACATCGAACCGCTCCACAGCGAATCATGCCAATCGAACTGCAATTTTACTGGCGAGTTGGGGGACGATTGAGTCTCCTGCAGCAACCGCGCTCGCAATTCCGGGAGCGCGACAAACGTAAACTGAGGACCGGCAACGTTATCGCGCGGCCCCGCATCCTGGGGATTACCGTGCCAATCGGGACGGGCGTCCGATGGCGGGACGCTGCGGAATCCACGTGCGGCAAAGACCTCGTAGGTCATCACGGAATCGGCGATGCGTACATCGACGGTTCCCAACGAACGCGCTGGGTGGTCGATCAAGCCGGCGTCCAACGAAAGCCCATCGCTAGCCAACATCGATCGCGTTTCAAGCGATTCGATGCGGAAGGGTCGTCGTTTGGTTGTCGCTGGCTTTTTCATAGCTCGTGGTCCACTCGCGGTTCCGCGTTCTGGTTCTGTTCAATTCTGCTCAATGCATTGCGATATTGCAACGCCTGGGGTTGCAAAGCGACAGCGCGTTGAGCCCGTTGTCTGGCGTTATTCAAAGCGGTTTGGGAGGCTGCTATATCGCCGGTCCGACGTTGTAAAACACTTAGATTATTCCAGATTCCACCCGCCTGGTACGCTAGTTCGGCGTCGTCGTCGTCCGCTTGATACAGCGGATCGATGATCGCGATCGCCTGCAGAAACGTTTCCTCCGCCGCTTCGACTTCGTCGTTGGCAGCTTGGGCTCGTCCCAAGTTGTTCAACGCCACGGCGTATTCCCGTCGCAGGTCGTTGTTCCAAGGGAAGGATTCGAGCATCTGTTCGAACAATGCGATCGATTCGTCGTAGGCGATCGCGCTGCCAGCGAAGTCGTTGGTTTCAAACAACAGCGCTCCCAAATTGTTTCTCGCAATCGACGCCTGACGCAGCTGGTTCAACGACCGATCGTCTCGCTTGTTGTCGATGTTGCACAACCGGTTCAACTCGCCAGCCACCTCGATCGCGGCGTCGGTCGCCCCACGCCCCTTAAGCTCCATGCACAAATCGTTCAACGCGACGATCAATCGACTGGACGTCATCGAATCGGTTTCGGGCCCCAATACGTCACTCGCTTGGGCGAACGCCCCTCGCGCGGCTGGCAGATCGTTTTGGGCGGCTCGCAAGCGAGCTAGGTTCACCAGGGTCAGTCCCTTCACCGGACGGTTGATCGCCATTTCGGGCAAGCGTTCGGCCGACGCAACGGCTTGTCGCATCAAGTCGTCGGCGGTTTCTAAGTCGCCGCGGGCGATGCAAACCGTCGCCCATTGGTTTTCAGCGCGACATCGCAATCGCCGTTGATCCGTTCGCTCCTCGGGTGCGTCCAGCGATTCGATCAGTTGACGATATTTTGCGTCGACCATTGCGGCGGTCCCTTCGGCTTGCTGAAGTTCGGTCAGTTGCAGTTCCGCAATTTTTTGACGCATCGTCGGATCAACGGCAGCGGCGGTTGGTGCGCGGTCGATCGTCAGGAGATGATTCAGCCCAAACCCGGCAGCCAGCATCAGGATCAGACCCGCTGCGATCGCGGCGAATGAGCGCGCGTGTCGGCGGAATCGCCGCGCGAACCGGATCGCCACGCTTTCGCGGCGGGCGAGGATGCGGTTCCCTTCAGCGAATCGAGTCAGGTCGTCGGCCAGTTCTTTGGCCGACGCGTAACGCTGCGTGTGATCGGCGCGGATCGCTTTGAGTACGATCGTTTCCAGGTCGCGCGGGATTCGCGGGTCCCAGTGACGTGGTGGTTGTGGCGTGTTCTGGTCGATCCGCCGCAACAAGCGGGCGCTATCGTCGCCCCGAAACAATGGCCGAAGGGCCAACATCTCATACAGCGTGGCCCCCAAGCCGTAGACATCGGTATGCGGACCGATCAGATCGACTCGCCCTCGGGCTTGCTCGGGACTCATGTAGCGATACGTTCCGATCAGATCGCCCGTCTTGGTCAGGCTTTGTTCTTGATGGATCCGGACCAGGCCAAAATCGGTGAGCCAGAGTTTGCCGTCGCGGTCGCGAAGCACGTTGGATGGTTTGATGTCGCGGTGGATGATCCCGTTGCGATGCGCTTGGTAAAGAGCGTCGGCGATCTCCGCACAACGGAGCGCGATCTGACGAAAGCGATCGTCCCCCGACAGCAGCGAACCGCTGGCCGAATCGGCAGCGTCGCGGCGACGCGAGCGGGCGGCGGCGATATGTTGATCCAACGAATCGCCTTCGATCCGCTGCATCGAATAATAATGAACCGCGTCGTCGCAACCGATGTCGTAAACGGGAACGATGTTTGGATGGGAAAGCGATTGAGCCGCGCGGGCTTCGCGAGCAAAGCGTTCGATCAGGCCGGCGTCCAACGACGAACCAAAGGCGAGGATCTTTAACGCCACCGCGCGGCCGGTTCGTTTGTCGGTGGCGGCGTAAACGATCCCCATCGCCCCGCGGCCGATCTCCGGCCCCAATTCGTAATCGACCAGCTGGCTGGCCCGCTGGGTTTCGGAAAACGATTGCTGAATCTGAGTGTTGTTGGCCTGTTGGATCAGATTCAAGCCCGCCAGATACTGGCGAAGCGGTGTCTCCAGATGAGGATGTTGCGCAACGATCGATTCGATATCGGGTTGGCGTCCCTCTTCGCTTGCGATCAGGTATTGATCGAGTAATTCGACCAATTGATCCTGGTCGGCGGGGGAGAGTCCATCCAGGCAAGCTGTCGAGTTGTCGGGGCCGTTCATTGAGCGGGGGCCTCCGATTCGTAGAGCTCGCGAAGCTTCTTGAGGGCTCGCAACCAAAGCAGACGCGTGGCCGTTGCCGTTCGCCCCATCTCCTGAGCGACCTCTTCGAACCGCAGACTCTGGAAGTTGCGCAGCATGATCACCTGTTGATAATGCTCGGGTAATTCAACCAACAGATCGACCAACCGTCGCGTCTCCTCGCCGCGGCTGACGATTCGACTGGCGGTCGATTGGTCCGATGCGAGCAGATTGGCCAGTCCGGCGGCGCTCGAATCGACCGATCCAGCGACTTGATCCAGCGAGACCTCGCGGCGGACATCCCGTTTGTCGGCTTTCATGTGGCGTTCGATCGCGCGAAAGAGATTCCGAGATAGAATCACCCGCAGCCACGCCGAAAACTGCTCCGGCGATTGTCCACGAAAATCGCCAAAATCGCGGTGGGCGGCGAGCATCGTATCCTGAACGATATCCGACGCGCTGACACGTTGCCCCAGGCGGTGGCTGATTTGCGAAGCGGCCAAGACGCGCAGATAGCTGCGGTAGGTTTCCAACAGGCCCCCCAACGCTTCGGTCTCGCCGGCGCGCGCTTTCGAAAAGACTTCGTCAAATTGCAAAGGCTTGGCCATGATGAAGGTGCAATCCACGCGGGCCCAGGGCCGCGTGAAACCGCTGTCCTTTTCCCCTTCCGTTTTGCAGTCAGCAGTTGAGGTGGTGTTCCGTACCACCCGTTAGACAAGGTAGTCGATTCTAGTCGAGGAAGCGTGGGAAATCCAGGTTGTCGAGACAGTTCGACACCGCATTAGCGGCCTGTTGATTCAAGAAGTTCGCGTGCGATTAAATCAACAGGCCGAATAGGCGTTTTCGCTAAGGGAAATGCAGGGTTTTCCGGAGGACGTTTGCGGGGGGGACTCGTTCGGCCTGTGGGGGCCTCGGTCGCGACCCTTGGCATACCGCGAGGTTTGGGCGGTTCGGGGGGGGGCGGCGGAGATTTGCCGTGCGTGGGTCTCCCCCCGGGGCAAATCACGGTTTGATTTGAGGCACTGTTGGAAAACCGACGCGTAAACGAGGCGCCCTGTAAATTCCTCGCTGACGCGTCGGGTTGCCATTTGCTGAGTCGCTTCGGTTTGAAAAAGTGATTTGCCCTGTGGAGGACCCGACTTCACTTTTCTTCGATTACCAGATGTAATAGAACGACAGAAGAAAGGAACCATTGCCCGTGACTGAAATGACTGCCTCAAATGAAAGCAAACGCCCCCTGCCCTCAGCCGGTTGGTCGGTCTACCGCTGGCTGCTGACAGCTGGGGTTGGCCTGAGCGCGCTTGGATGCGTAGCGATGTTGTTGTCGGCGAATCAGACGACGACAACGCCGATCGCCAGTTTCCAGGTGGTCAACGTCTATCCTCACGACGCGGGAGCGTTCACGCAGGGGCTGGCTGTTGCCGACGGGCGAATGTACGAGGGGACGGGCCAGTATGGGACCAGTTCGCTGCGGCGGGTCGATCTCGCCACCGGCAACGTACTGCAAAGTATCTCGCTGAACCGCGATCTGTTTGGCGAGGGGATTACGGTTTGGAAGGATTCGATCATCCAGCTGACGTGGAAGAAACGCCGTGCGTTTGTTTTCGATCGCGAAACCTTTCAACATCGCAAGACGTTGCGCTACGCTGGCGAAGGTTGGGGGCTGACCCACGACGGGACGCATCTGATCATGAGCGATGGGTCGCCGCGGCTGCGGTTCCTCGACCCCGATACCTTTAAAGAGTTGCGGCAGATCACCGTTCACGATGGCCGTCGGCGGATCGACGACCTGAATGAATTGGAGTTCGTCGAAGGGGAGATCTTTGCCAACGTGTGGTACAACGATTCGATCGCTCGGATCTCGCCACAAGATGGCCGCGTTTTGGGCTGGATCGATCTGCACGCATTGTGGCCCGCAAATCAACGCCCCTCTCGCGAACATGTGCTCAACGGCATCGCTTACGATCGCGATGCCAAACGATTGTTCGTGACCGGAAAGAACTGGCCCAAGCTGTACGAAGTCCGCATCGTGCCAGCGAACTGATCGAGATCGCGCGGATCGCACCGGAACATGGATTCATCCGGGCGATCCCGTGAAGGGACCGGCGCGATCGCCTGTCGTCCCTCTCTCTCTAGCGGGCAGCTTACGCTTCGTGCTTCAGTACCACGATCCCCAGTGGCGGCAGATCGATCTTGATCGAATCGTCGCGGCCGTGATGAGGGATCCCCAGCGATTGTGTCATGCCGGGATTAACGATACCGCTGCCGCCGTAGATCGCCGCGTCGGAGTTGAAGATCTCGGTCCAACGACCGCTCTGCGTGACGCCGACATGGTGGTCCTTGCGGACGACGGGGGTGAAGTTGGCACAGACCATCAGGGCGGGGCCAAAACCATCCGCTTTGCGGACGTAAGCCAACACGCTGTCGGTGGCGTTCATGCAGTCGACCCATTCGAAGCCGGCGGCGGTGAAGTCGTCGTGATGCAGTGCGGGGTTCTCGACGACCAACTTGTTCAGGTCGCGGACCAGGTTTTGAATCCCGCGATGGGTGTCGAAATCGAGCAGCTCCCACTGGATCGGGCCGTCTTCATTCCATTCGTTCCATTGGCCGAACTCGCCCCCCATGAACAGCAATTTCTTGCCGGGGTGGGTCCACATGTACGAATACAGCAGTCGCAGGTTGGCGAACTTTTGCCACAGATCGCCTGGCATCTGTGACAACAACGCCCCTTTGCCATGCACCACTTCGTCGTGCGACAACGGTAGCGTGAAGTTTTCGGTGAACGCATAGATCAGGCTGAACGTCAGTTCGTCGTGATGATGGCTGCGGTGGATCGGATCGTTGTGGAAATAATCCAAGGTGTCGTTCATCCACCCCATGTTCCACTTGAACGTAAAGCCTAGTCCGCCGTCGTAAGTCGGCCGCGAAACGCCCCCCCAAGCTGTCGACTCTTCGGCGATCGTGACCGCGCCGGGGAATTTCTCGTGGACGACGACATTAAATTCCCGCAGGAAATCGATCGCGGCGAGGTTCTCGCGCCCGCCGTGCTCGTTGGGGATCCATTCGCCAGCTTCACGGCTGTAATCCAAGTACAACATCGATGCGACCGCGTCGACGCGTAGGCCGTCGATGTGATATTTGTCGAGCCAGAAGAGGGCGTTGGAGATCAAGAAATTGCGGACTTCGTTGCGTCCGTAATTGAAGATGTTGGTTCCCCAGTCGGGATGTTCCCCCTGTCGCGGGTCGGCGTGCTCGTAAAGCGCCGATCCATCGAAGTGAGCCAGCCCGTGGCCGTCTTTGGGATAGTGAGCGGGAACCCAATCCAAAATCACGCCGATACCGTTTTGGTGGCAGTGATCGACGAAGTACATGAAATCTTCGGGCGTTCCATAGCGGCTGGTGGCGGCGAAGTAGCCGACCGTCTGATATCCCCAGCTGCCGGTGAACGGATGCTCGCTGATCGGCATCAGTTCCAGGTGGGTGAAGTTCATCTCTTTGCAGTAATCGACCAACCGATGGGCTAGGTCGCGGTAGTTCAACCAGCCGTGCTCCTGGTCTCCCCCCTGCTGCCAGCTGCCCAGATGAACTTCATAAATATTGAATGGCTTTTCCAGCTGATTCGATTCCCGGCGGGACTCCATCCAGGCATTGTCCTGCCATGTGTGCGTGTCCAATTCCGTCACGACCGAAGCGGTCCGCGGTGGCAATTCGGCGGCGAAGCCCAGCGGATCGCTCTTGTCGTTCCATTGGCCATCCTGCTGCAAGATGCGGTACTTATAGATGTCCCCTGGCTTCACGTCGGGAATAAACAATTCCCATACGCCCAAGTTGGGATGGACCTTCATCGCATGTAGCACGCCATCCCAGTTGTTGAAGTCGCCGACGACCTGAACCGTTTTGGCGTTCGGGGCCCAGACGCTGAAGTTGACGCCATCGATTCCGTCGACGGTCCGAAGCTGCGCTCCCAAACGCTTGTACAGTTCGTAGTGCCTGCCCTCGCCCAACAGGTAGCGGTCCAGTTCTTGCAACAACGGTTCAACGGCGTAGGGATCAGACATGATGGTCACTTCGCCCGAGTTATGGGCGACTTTCAAGCGGTAGTTCGAGGAAACTTGTTCGTTGTCGAGAGGGCAAATGGCTTCGTAAAAGCCGGCCGGATGCAGTCGACGCATCGGGCGTGGGGCGTCTTCGGGCTGGTCGACCAACCAGACCTGGGAACTGTCGGGCACGAAGGCGCGGACGGCGATCGCTTTGCGTCCTTGGTATTCTACCGGATGCGGACCCAGCAGTTCAGCTGGGTTTTCGTGGCGTCCTGCGACCAGGCGTCCTATTCCATCGAGCGGGACCTGTGTATGCATCGAAGGGGTACTCGCGTTAAACGGGAGAGGGGGTAGAAGCGTCCAATGCTATTCGACGCATTCGCGTCGATAATGCAAGGGGTTGGGTTAGGGTTGCGTCGCCTAAATCGCGGAATAATTGCCCTAAGGCTTTTTCCTGTGCAACCGGCAGGAATGCTGGCATTCTTCCGCGGGGCGACGCAAATACAACAATTCTCGGTTTCTTTTTTCGACGTGACTCTCTCGGAGTGCGGCGTGCGAGCGCCGCACTCCAAGTTTCAATGGTTTACGATCCGGCGTTAAGGATCAAGCGACGGCAAACGTTGGCGTGTCGGCAACCGCTTGGCCTGCCAGCCATTTGCGGATCCGATCCAACGGCGCCGGTCGCGATTCGGGCATGCGTGCGGCATTGCGTCCCTGCGACAGGAACGCGGCACTCAACCAACATGTGCTGACCTGGTGAATGTCCAGTGCGCGATCGATTCTCCGCCAGAGGTCGGCGTTGGGAATCGTCACCATGCGGCCAAAGTGGTCCCAGCTGAAGCGCGTCTCGCGCCAGGCCGACAGACCGTTGCGGAGCCCATGAATCACATAGCGGTTGCTGCACATCATCGTCACGCAACTGGGGCCATCCAATGCTTCAAGCCCCCGGACGACTGCCAACAACGCCAGCCGATTTAAATCACACGGTTCATGATCACTCGCTTCAACGACACTCTGTCCCAAAATCGTTTCCAAACTGAACCGCCAATGATGGCGATCCTCTTCATCCAAACGCGTCTCGCATACCAACAGATACTCCGGTAATGCAGCGACCATACCATCTCTCCCTTTTGGAAGTTGCTTCACAGTTGAAACGGGGCCCAACTGCGATGAAATCGAATCCTTTCGCTGCCTAAGTCCGTCGCGGGAGACCGCATCTCGCTGCCCGCCAACACGGGAGGATTGGAATGCAGACCGATTTGGTCACCCGAAGATCAGATCGGCCAGGATCTGGATCGATATACAACCGTTTTGTTTGGAATCCCTTGCCAGATCGCAAAACACAACCTAACAGGCGCATATTCCGCAAAACCGTCATACCCCCAGCACCAGTCGCCGCGCAGATCGGTGCCGCTGGGAGATGCGTTCCCCCCGGGCGAATGGAAAACGGTTGCATGCCGCCGTCGATCCGTAACAATCAATTGTTATGACCGCTGCAAAGCAACCTGCCGATTCGACGACACGGCGATACCATCGCTATCTGCCAGTGATCCGACAGGTCTCGGCCCAGCCCCAGTTCCAGATCGAAGTCGTTCACCGCGCCTGCGACCCCGAAAATCGGGGCTTCGTCACCCGCGTCGTCAACGAACTGGTAGGACAGGGCTGGCTTTTGCGCGAGAACGATCCAGCGACCTATCGCTGGAACACCGACCTCGGCGAATTCTCGGCGACTAAATGGCTCGATGAAAAGCTGTTTGGCAACCAGGTGAAGATGGCTCCCGAACAGGATCGGCCGCGGGAGCGGTTGTTGGCTCAAGGTGCCGCGAATTTGCGGACCGCCGAACTGCTGGCGATCCTGATCCGCAGCGGTCGACCGGGCGAATCGGCGATGATGGCCGGGGAGCGACTGGCGATTGATTTTGCTGGGAAACTCGACCGTTTGCCAACCGCCGGTCGCGGCGAATTGAAATCGATCAGCCCCGCCGTCGATAAAACCGCCTATTGCCAGATCATGGCGGGAGTCGAATTGGGACGCCGGATCGCAGCGCTAGCCGAGCCGCCGGCGACGACCAAGATCTGCAGTTCCGCCGAAGCGGCTGCCTTCTGCCGACGCCATTTCGCGCGGTTGGTCAGCGACATGCGCCGCGAGGAGTTTCATATCGTGACGCTCGATACGAAGAACCAAGTGATCGATACGCATTGCATCACCGTTGGAACGCTGGATGCCAGTTTGGTCCATCCCCGCGAGGTCTTTCGCGCTGCGATCAAAGACGCGGCCCAATCGATCGTCCTGGTCCACAATCACCCCTCGGGCGATCCGACTCCCAGTCCCGAAGACTTTGCCGTCACGCGGCGGTTGGAATCGGCGGGCGATACGATCGGGATCGGCGTCCTGGACCATATCGTCCTGGGCCGCCAGGGACATGTCAGCATCCGACAAGCGGCCGATTGAACCGCTAAAGAAAATGGAAACACGTCGGCGGCAAACCACATGCGTGTCTCAGCCGAACCGCGGCCGCCTATTGGCGAACCAATTTATGGAACGCTTCGAGCAGGCGTTTGGTTATCGGCCCAGGTTTGCCATCGCCAATCGGGCGATTGTCCAACTGGACCACTGGAACAACTTCGGCCGCGCTGCCGGTCAGGAAGCATTCGTCGGCGACAAACAGGTCGTGCCGCGTGAGCGTCATCTCGCGGGTCGGAATCCCCAAGTCCTCGGCGATTTCAAGGACGGCGTTGCGAGTGATCCCTTCCAGGATTCCCGAATCGGTCGATGGCGTCTTGAGGACTCCCCGGTCGACGATGAAAACGTTGTCGCCGGTGCATTCGGCGACGTCCCCTTTGTGGTTCAGCATCAGCGCTTCGACGCATCCGGCCTGCAAACCTTCCATCTTGGCGATGATGTTATTCAGATAGTTCAGCGACTTGACTCGCGGGCTGAGCGCCGCTGGATGGTTGCGGATCGTCGACGCGGTCACCAAGTGCAAACCGTTTTCGTAATATTCGCTCGGATACAGCGAGATCTTGTCGGCGATGATGATCACTTGCGGATTGGTGCAGCGGTTGGGATCGAGGCCCAGCGAACCGGCACCGCGGGTGACGATCAAACGGATGTAGCCGTCGATGATGTTGTTGGCAGCCAAGGTCGCTTTGCAGTCTTCCGCCAGTTGCTCGCGTGTGATCGGCAGCTCCAGACAGATCGCTCGGGCGGAATCCCACAGCCGATCGAGATGATCGTCCAGCTTAAAGATCTTGCCGGCGTAGCTCCGCATCCCCTCGAACACGCCGTCGCCGTACAGCAACCCGTGGTCGAAAACGCTGATCTTGGCGTCTTCTTTAGGTACCAATTGTCCGTTGAGTGAAATTTGCAGCGACATGAGCGACGTATCAAATGAAGTTGTTTAATTAAATAGAGTTGGCCGGCGTTGGATTCCGGCTGCTTGCCGATCGGTGCCAGCGGCAGTCCGCATTTCAAATCGAGGTATCAGCCGGCACGCGACAGCGCCCGGTTCGCCAAGGAACCATGGGTGCATTCGCGTGCCGACTGACTTGCCTGAACGTAAAAACGAGGCCGCCGCAGCCTTTGGTCGGGGCAGCGGATTGTATTTCCAAACGCTTGCCAAGTATAGGTTCTTCGCCGCTGGAACACTACAACGGGAATTCGGCTTCGGCCCACAACGGCAAGTACCGGTAATAGGTTTCCAGGACCAGAGCGCACATCGCGGTGCTGTACAGCCGGCCGCCGACGTTGCCGAAGCGGTCGGGGAAGTGCCAGCTGCCGACTTCATGCCCCCGCCGAGATTGCGTTTTCACCAGGTAATCGCGGAGCTTGGCGTTCCATTCGGGGAAGCCGTAATAGCGGGCATGGTGCAGCGTCATCGTGGCGTAATAGTTGAAATAGACGTTCGTTTTCGAAGGGCCCAGTTCGTACAGATAATGACAGCCCTCCATGATCGCCGCGTCCCCGGGCGGTTTGCTCAGGTACATCTGCAGCAGCAGACCGACAGCTGTCGGCGTCGCTTCGGCGACCGGTTCCAGGTAGCCAAACCGCGAGCCCTGTTGGCTGCCAAGACTGGTGACAAAATCCTCCGCTCGCGAATGGACGCTTGTCGGAAAGGGGAGCCCGCCAATCTGACAGCTTTTGAGCGCCATGATCTGCCATCCGGTGATCGTCATGTCGCCCGGCTGCCCGGGGTTGTATCGCCAGCCTCCCTTTTCGTGCTGAGCCATCACGATGAACGACTGCAGATCGCGAAGCATGCCGACCAGGTCTTCGTCTTTGGTCATCGCGTAGGCTTCGGCGACTGCCAGCGTTGCGATCCCGTGGCCGTACATGCTGCCGTGCATCAATTCGCGGCCAACCGCTGCGTCGCGCAACTGGCTTCTTAGATAGTAGAGTCCCCGCGAGACGGTTTCGGCATGTTTGCCGCTGCGGTGCGTATACCCGGCTCCCAAAAATGGCAGCAGCGCCAGTCCGGTGGCTGCCGTTTTGGGAGTCGCTTGGCCGTCGGGATTCGATCGCGGATTGCGGCACTGGCCGTTGCAGGGAGCGTGGGAGAGGTCGAAGTCCCAGGAGCCGTTGTTTTGTTGGTGAGCGACCAACCAATCCAACGCCGCTTCGACAGCCTGTTCGCTGGCGTCGCTGGCTCCATATTTTTCAGCCAGTTCCTGTCGTTTGCCCGCGACGCGCCCCTCGATCCCCGCGTTGCCTCGCATCCGCAGCGCGGGCGTCGACGTCGGCTGTTGCAGTCCATCGATCATCTTCCGGATCGTATCCAGCGGCTTAGTTGGCGCGGTTGCCGTGAGCGCTTCGGGCTTCTCGAACTCGACAGCCTCGACCGCCGCTTCGATCGCGTGATCGGGCATCGCTTCGGTCTGGCGGATTTCGACGATCGGGCGATCCATCGGCGGCGTCAGCTCGATCGGCGTCGGCTCCTCGCGCTCAAACCTCGCCTGGATCGTAAACAGGTTGCTTGTGGTTCCGACGACGGTCCAGAGTGCCAGGAACAGCAGTACGCCGCCGTGCAGCAGACCGCTGACCAACCAACCGGGAACCCTCGCGTCGCGCAAGAAAGCTTGAGTCGCAGGCAGTGGTTGCTGGTTCTCTTGCTCATCGGCTAACGAATCGAGCTGTTGCAGTGCGCTGGGGGGCGGAGTGATCGCCGGTGGAGCGGTGGGAGGCGCTTGACGCGCAGCATCCAATCCCGCCGCGGGGGGCGGAGTCGGATCGGGATGCGGCGGAGTCGGAGGAGCGGTCATCGGATTTGGCGCGCGGGTCGAGACGCAGAACAGCACCTTGCATCATAGTCGCCCGTCGGCGAAGTCGGCAGTTTTGCGTCGAATCGAAGCGTCGGGGAGATCCCCAAACATGCGAAGCATAGCTCGCCCACAGCGCGATGCGCGATCGCAAAACTCCAACCGCTACAACCGTCAAAACCGGAAGGTTTCACCCTCCCCCAAACGAAGTTTGAAGGGGAGGGTCGAACCAGCGCAGCGAAGTTCGGGGAGGGGAGGCGCGCGGCAACTGGGACTTGAAATGGTGCGGTGGAGGGCGATTTCCTGGGACTTGCGTCCCAGGCTGTTGCATGCTGTGGCTTCGCCACTCGAAAATACGTCAGTCGCGAAGCGACGAGATGTGTTAGCCTGGGACGCAAGTCCCAGGTCTAAAGAAAACGCGATCCGACACAAGTCGCGAAGCGACGACACGCGATCTTCACCGGTGACTTGAGCAACACCGCCGCTACCGCACCAGCGGTCGCACCGCGCCGTTGGCGATCTTTTCGGGGGCTTGGTGCAGCGTCAGGTGTCGGTAGTAGACTTCCAGACACAAACAGCCCATCGCCGTTGTGTAGACTTCGCCGCCGTAGCCGCCCCAGACGCTGGTCGTCGGCCAGCTGCCGTCGCTGCGTTGGGTTGCCAATAGCCGCCGCTTCATCGCTTCGTTCCAACGCGTCCATGCCGGCGACTGCAACTGATGTAGCGCCAGCGAGGCGTAGTACCAGTAATAAAAATTGTCCTCGCCCATCCCCGGCAGCTCTTGCAAGATGTACGCCTCCGCTTCGGCGATCTCCGCCGGCGGAACGTAATGTCCCAACAACAACCGCGACGCCAATGCCTCGGCGGTCATCGTTCGCGATGGCGGACGCTTGGGGCGGTACGACGCCAGACCGCCGCGGCCGGCGCGGACTGTCGACAGGAAGGTTCGCAGTCGATGGTCGATCTGTGGATCGAGGTTCATCCCTCCCTGCTTGCCACTCTCCATCGCCATCGCTTGCCAACCGAATTGGCTGGTGTCGCCGGTGTCGCCCGGTTGATAACGCCAGCCGCCGGTCGACGGATGTTGGATCCGAGCGGAATAGCTGAGCGCGTCGGCTGTCGCTTGAGCCAACCGCGGATCGCGCGTCAACGCAAACGCTTCGCCCAACGAAAGGGTGGCGATACTGTGGCAATACATCCGCGCGTACGTGCCGGCCGGTCCCCCCATCGATCCGTCGTTCGCTTGCCGGTTCAACAACGCTTGCAGGCCGCGGGCGACGTTGTCGTTGTACGGTCCTTCGAGATGCGTGTACCCGCTGCCCATCAGCGACAGCAGCGCCAACCCGGTCAGCCCCGTCTCGGCTCGCTTCCCCGCACCGTTGCGATTCTCACCTAGGGGCATCCGTTCCTGCCCCGCTCCGGTCGTCGTCGGATCCCAGATTCCATCGGGACGTTGACGCGATGCGATGAACCGCAGTCCAGCCGCCACGGCAGCTTCGGTTCGGTCATCGCCGCCGGTTGCGATCAATGCACTCCGACGCGCCGGGCCGCGACGGTTGGCAAAGTCGTCGGGACGTGGTGAAGCGACCGGCGTCGCGACTGTCTGAGTTGGCACGGGGACGCCCGACGCGGCGCTGGCGGGCTGAGCGGCCAGCGGTTCGGTTGGCTGCGGCGTCGCGGCTGCTGGTTTCGGCATCGGTGGCTCGGGCGTCGGCATCGGTTCCGGTGCATCCGCTTGTGAAAGCGTCGCATCAGCCAACAGCAGATCGGTCATCATTTGATCGATCTCCGCGTGCGTCGCGTTCAACTCGATCGGCTCTGCGGCAAACTCGGGCGGATCGGTCGACGTCTGCATCGGCAGCTCCGACGGCGCGGGAGCCGTGACGACAGCCGGCTGCGGATCGGCTTCGGGCGTGGGCAGCTCCAGCGGCGGGACGAAGGTCTCGGGTGTTTCGTCGAGCGACGCCGATTGGTCGGGATCAAAGCTTTCGACGTCAGCGATCGTGACCATCACCGGAGCGTTGCCGTCGATCTCGCCGGGCGCGTCGCCGGTCCCTTTGCCTGGTTGGTCCTTGGTCGGCACAAACCAGAACAGCGAGCTGTGGATAAGGACTGAAAGAACCGCACACGCGATCGCGGCTTTGGGACGCCGGCGGCCCGATTGCCGTCGCCACAGAACCCACGTAGCAACAACCAGTACCATCGCCATCACGGCGAGGAACGCCAACCAGGGCGTTTGCGCGAGCGTTGAATCGGTGATTGACTTCATGCGATGCACGACGAGAGCTTATGCTATCGCTGCATTCGAACAGCGATTCCCATATCGGTGATTCCGGCCTGGCGAACGACTTGCAGGACTTCGGCAATCGCTTGGAAATTGCCTTGCCCATCGCCTCTCACTACTACACTCGTATCGGCATATTGAGCGGCCGCACTCGTTAGGGTTTGCTGCAATTGATTGATAGCAACTGGATTCTTGTCCAGCAACAACGACCCATCAGCGAGGACATCGACAACCCGTTGGTCGGGCCCCCGAGTGATCGATTGCAGATTCCCCACTCCCGGCACGTTAACCTTGATGCTCCCCTCTTGGTCGGTGAACTTCGCCCCGACCATAAAGAAGATCACCAACAGGAAGACGACATCGATCATCGGCGTCAGATTGATCGTCGCCTCTTCGCCACTGCGTCGTTGATATGCCATTATGCAGCCTTTCGTCGCCGCGTCTTCGACGCTGCTCCGCCGCTTTCGGCCGAGACCGCGTCGATGACTCCCAATGACAAGCGTTCGATCTCAGCCAGATAGCCATCGGCTCGCGAGCTGAAATACATGTAGGCCAGGTAGGCGGGAATCGCCACGGACAGCCCGCCGGCGGTCGTCACAAGCGCTTGGCTGATCCCGACGGCTAGCAATTCCGGGTGCCCTGCCCCGGCTTCGGACGCCATCGTTTCAAACGCGTCGATCATGCCGAGCACGGTTCCCAACAGCCCGATCAAAGGAGCGACATTGCTGACGGCGTGGAAGACACGCAGATAGCGTCGCAATCCGTCGGCGGTCCGTTCCAACGCGTCGAAGACAGCCGCTTCGATCTCGACCATCGGACGGCCGGTTCGCTTGACCGCCGCGATAAAGACGTCGGCGACGGCGCAGTCGAATTCGTTGCAGACCTCGTTCGCCTCTTCGATGTCCAATTGCCCATCGTCCAGCTTTTCGCGGAACCGGCGGACAAAGGGGCGTGGGATCACGCGGCCGCGGCGCAGCGAGATCAATCGCTCGCAAATCAATCCGATCACGATCAAGCTGCAGATGCCCAGCGGAATCATCAGCAATCCGCCGGCGCTGATCTGAGCCTTTAAGCTCGACGCCCATCCCGGAACCCACGACGACGATTCTTCGCCAGCTTCCTCGGCCGGAGCTTCAGCGGTCGGCTGCGGCTGAGCGGCTGGCGGGATCGATGGGATCGCTGTCGGTTGCGGCGCGAACCCGCCCTGTTGGCCAAAGCCCTGTTGTTGGAAAGATTGACCCGGTTGGCGGAACTGTTGCGCCGCAGCGGTTCCGGGAACGCTAAACGCAAACGCTAGCATCATCGCCAGGGCGGCAAACGATCGCGCAGCGGTCGGCTGGGCCGCGGCGGTTGTTGCGCAGCGGGGTGCTTGGTTCGGTGCGGCGTGGCTTGCTAGCATCGGTTTAGCGAGTCGTTTCGTTGCCGATCCAGCCGAGGCGGCGGCTGGCCAGACGAGCGTATGGTGATTTGGCATGTTTGTTCAGCAGACTTGTGTAGCAAACGGCGGCGTCGCGAAAGTTACCCATCTTTTCAAACGCCTTGCCGGCTTGCAGCAACGCCGCGGCTCCCCATCCCGATTCGGGGAACAACGTCTCGCAGCGGCGGTAGGCGTCGATGGCGGCACGGTAATCTCGCTGCATGAAATAGGTTTCGCCGATCAACCACTGGGCTCGGCCACGCAAGCGTTGATCCGCTGCGGGGGACAGCACCACGGTGTCGAGTAGTTTTCGCGAGCTATCAAAGTCGGCGCGGCGAATGGCCAACTGAGCTGCCACGATCTGCACGTATTGCCGATCGCGAGACGATTCGGCTGCGGCCGTCGCCGCGGCAATCGCCTGTGTAGCTTCATCGACCGAACCGACCTGCACCGCCAGTTCGGATCGCCGCAACAACACTACAAATGTCGGCTCGGAACCGGCCGCCAATCGCGTGAATAAGTCATAAGCTGCCTTAGAACTTCCCAAACGCTGCAAACTCTCGGCGATCACAGCTCCCTGGTACTGGTTGCTTACCAACACCTCGGCTGGCATTTTGGCTGTCGCTTCGGTGATCACCGACCAATGCTGGTGCTCGAACAACCAATCGATGATCGCTCCGGTGACGATGTGCTGCTGCGGATCGATCATCCGTTGCAGTCCCGCGTCGGCAAATCGCAGCACGATCTCGTTCCCCGCCGTCTCGCTTAAGCGGTCCAATGTCTGAGCGACCAACTGCGGATCGCCCGCGTTAAAGACGACCGACGCGACCGCTTCGAACTTTGCGTCGTCCCCCGATTTTGCCGCGTCGGCGATCGCCAGATGCAATACGCTGCGAGCGGCGGGAGTGTCGGTGTGTTGTTGAGCCAAGTGAGCTCGTGTTTCTTGCAGCAGTTCCTCGTCGCCAGCCTTCTGAGCGATCTGGATCAGCAGCGTCAGGCCGTCGACGGTCTCGCTAGCATCGGCGTATTGGGCATACAAGCGTTGCAGCAACTCGATAGCTACCGGCGTCTGGTCGGCGTCGATCTGCTTCCGTGCCGCAGCTAGCAAAGCTCGCGCGGCGCCGGGCGACTTGGGATAGTTGTCGACGTATTCCAACAACGCTTCGGCCGCTTCGGTCGGCGTCGTTGCCAATGCGGCTTGAGCCCAGGCGTAGCCGAGAGCGGCTTCCTGTTTGCCGCGGTCGTCTTGATCGTTTTCCATCTGCCAGCCAAAAGCTTCGCACGCCGTCTTGGCTTCGCCCTGCTTCAGCGCGCCGGCGGCGACCTTCTTTGCTAGCGAGACGGTGACGTTGGGATCGAGTTCACCCGAGTCGGCTCCTTTCTGCAGATGCAACCAGGCTTCGCTGCATCGCTCATCTTCGCACAGGGCGGAGATCAACATCGGATAAGCGGCCGCCCGTTCGCTGGGCGATGTGGAGACCTGGATCGCCTGGTGCGCGTGTTCGGCGGCGGCGGAATAGCGGCCGGCGTGCAGCTGGCACTTGGCGCAACTCAGACGGATGGGAGCTTCGCGAACGCGGTTGGTCCGCTGTTTCAGTGCAGCTTCGAAGACGTCCGCCGCTTCGGCATTGCGTCCCATCGCCGAGAGAGCTTGGCCGTTTCCGCACATCGCCTGAACGGCAGCGGGATGCTCGGGATTCTTCTTGACGAATTCAGCCAGCGTCGCCGCCGCCTTTTCGAACGAACCGGCAGCCAATTCGGCCAGCCCGGCCCGAAACGAATCCTCCGCCGTCGCGGAGACGCTCAAAGTGATTAGAAACGCCGTGAAAATCGTGCGAAGATTCAGGGAAAACGCTTGTTTGCGCATCTCTCCCCCAGAGAAAGGGTGGTTGTGGAGCCGAGAGATTGTGATCCGTCACAAAGGTAAACCGGGGGGAGTGTACGCAACTAAAAGGAAGCACGACAACCCAGATGTTCGACGCCCCCGCAGCAATCCCAAAAGCCCGTACCGGAACTCGTCAAGAGTTTCGTCATCATCGAGTTTCGTCATCCCTATCATGGATCGAAAGTCTTGACGGCCTGTCGATATAAGTGGTCTAGGTTCGTTTTTTTCTTGGTTTCCTCCTTACCTCCGCTGGCGATGACGGCGTAGCGGTAGCTACAAGTCATCGAGAGCAGGTAGGAGGAGAGGCGGACAGGGAAAGGCACGATGCCGGTGAAGTC